>DASWDC010000196.1:0-2546 GCA_036395655.1 Actinomycetota bacterium
CGGCTGGCGCGGTGGTGAGGCCGGCCGCCTCGGCCCGTTCGCGGCCCTGGTCGGAGCGGACCCCGACGGTCACCTCCGCGCCGAGCCGTTGCAGGAAGACCGCGAGCGCGAGGCCAACCCGCCCGGCGCCGATCACCGCCGCCGGTGAGTACTTCCTGATGGGTTCCTCTGGCATAGGAGCTCCGATCGCCGGATCCGGCCACCCGCTCGGCTGTTGGGAGCGACGGCCGGACACCGCCAGCTCAGCGAGTATATCGAGGCAAGCTGGACCCATCCGATGCCCGCTTGCCTACTAAATGGACGATATGCGAACTCGACCGGTACGGCTCGCGACCGGCGACCCGCCGCTCCAGCTCCACCAGCTGGGTCAGTTCGGCGCTGTCCAGGTCGTCATGGCGTGCCTCGGCGAAGACGCTCACCCCGGCGGCGCCCGCCGGCTCGAAGCCCGCTCGGGCCAGTTGGCGCTCCAGCTCGTCGAGGGTCACCGCGGTCCCGGTCCCGGTCCCGGTCCCGGCGCCGGGAGCGGGCGCCGCCGCTGGCTCGTCGCCGGGGTTGACTGGCTTGTCCAGCAGGCGCAGCGCGGCCGGGAAGGCGCCCTGCCGGCCGGCGCGCAGCACCAGCCAGTCGCGGTTGACGAAGGTGAGCGACAGCACCCCACCGGGCCGCAGCACCTGCCCGAGGGCGGCCAGCACGGCGCCGGGGTCCTCGACGCAGCTCACCACCTCGTGGCAGAGGGCGGCGTCCTGGCTCGCGGGGCCGAGCATGCCGGCGACCTGGGTGGCGTCGCCCTGCAGGGTCGCGACTTTCGCGCTCACCTCCTCGCCCTCGCCGGCGGCGCGCTGGGCGCAGGTGGCCAGCATCGCCGGGGAGATGTCCACCACGGTCACCTGATAGCCGCGCCGCGCCAGCGCCACCGCCAGCTGCCCGGTGCCGCCGCCGACGTCCACCACCCGCGCGGGCGCCGGTGGCAGCGCCTCGAGCACCTGCCCGAGCAGCAACTCGAAGCGGACGCGCCCTTTCATGGCCTGTCCCTCGTCATGTCCGTCACGTGCGCGTCCATTACGTCACGTCTCCAGCTCCCCCACGGCGACCACGCCCGAAACCGGGGCGAGCCGGGCCAGCGCCTCGACCGCGGCCTCGCCGTCCGGGAAGGTGGCGAACGGGTCGGCGTCGACCAGCGGCACCAGCACGAAGGCGCGCTCCCGCGCGCGCGGGTGCGGCACGGTCAACTCTGGCGTCTCGATCGGGGGCCCGTCATAAAGGATGAGGTCGAGGTCGGCGGTGCGCGGGCCCCAGCGCTCGGCGCGCACGCGCCCGAGGCGATCCTCGGTGGCGAGCAGCAGGTCCAGCAACGCAACCGGGTCACGGTCGGTCTCCAGCACCGCCACCGCGTTCAGGTAGAGGTCCTGCTCCGGACCGCCGACCGGTTCGGTCTCGTAGACCTGGGAGACCGCCATCACGTGGGTCTGCTGGTCGGCGTCCAGCGCCCGGACCGCCGTGTCGAGGATCGCCATCCGGTCCCCCAGGTTGGAGCCGAGCGCCACATGCGCCCTCGTCATGGCCGTGCCCCCGCTGGTTCCGCCCGCTCCGCGGACAGCAGCGCCTCGGTCATGCGGACCACGCGGAGCATGTGGCGGACGTCGTGGACGCGGACGATGCGGGCGCCCCGCTCGACCGCCCAGACAACCGTGGCCGCCGTGCCCTCGACCAGGTCGTGGACGGGCAACTGCAGGGCGCGGCCGACGAAGCCCTTGCGGCTGGTGCCAACCAGCAGGGGGTGGCCGAGACGGGTGAGGCGGGCGAGGTTGGCGAGCAGGGCATAGTTGTGCGGGTCGCGCTTGCCGAAGCCGATGCCGGGGTCGATCACCAGGGCGTCGTGGGCCACCCCGGCGGCCTCGGCAGCGGCGCAGCGCTCGGCGAGGAAGGTCTCGACCTCGGCGACGACGTCGTCGTAGTGGGGGTTGTCCTGCATCGTGGCGGGGGTGCCCTGCATGTGCATGAGCACCAGCGGGACTTTGGCCTGGGCCGCGACGCCGAACAGGTCGGGGTCGTCGCGGCCGGCGCTGACATCGTTGATGATCGCCGCGCCAGCCGCCACGGCGGCCCGGGCGACGCCCGCCTTGCGGGTGTCGATCGAGATCGGCACGTCGGTGGCCCGCGCCAGCGAATCGATCACCGGCAGCACCCTGGCCCGCTCCTCCGCCTCGCCGACGTAGGCGGCGCCGGGGCGGGTCGACTCGCCGCCGACGTCCAGCAGGCCAGCCCCTTCGGCGGCGAGCTGCAGCCCGTGCGCCACCGCGGCGCGGTGGTCCAGGTAGCGGCCCCCGTCCGAGAACGAATCCGGCGTGACGTTGAGCACCCCCATGACCAGGCAGCGCCGCGATGTCGGCAGCGTCCGGTCACCGACACCCAGATCATGCGGGGCGACCGGCGACACCGACTCGACAGGCACAGGCCAACCTCCAGGAACAGGGCGTCCGACGGCCGGTGCGAGATCGGCTCGCTTGACCGGCGGGGCCATGATAGCTGCGTCGGCCACTCCCCCA
>DASWDC010000197.1:0-6094 GCA_036395655.1 Actinomycetota bacterium
CGGCCGTGGCGGACAGCGACACCAACGCAGCGGCGGCGCGGCGGATGGCCGCGCCCGGCCCGATGGCGGTCGACTGGGAGGAGCGGGTCGACTTCCGCCGCCTCCACACCTATCGCCTCGCTCGCGCTCGCCAGGCGCTGGACGCGAGCGAGCTGGGCGCGGTGCTGGCCTTCGACATGAACAACGTCCGTTACCTGACCTCGACCCACATCGGCGAGTGGGCGCGCGACAAGCTGATCACCTTCGCCCTGCTGGCCCGCGGCGCCGAGCCGGTCATCTGGGACTTCGGCTCCGCCGCCAAGCACCACCGCCTCTACTGCCCCTGGCTCGACCCGGCCAACTCCCGCGCCGGGCTCACCGGGCTGCGCGGCGCGGTCAGCCCCGACGCCGGGCTGTTCGAGCGCGCCGCCCGCGAGGTCAAGGAGGAGCTGAACCGCGCCGGGGTCGGCGACCTGCCGCTCGGGGTGGACGTCGCCGAGCTCCCCCTGCTGTTCGAGCTGCAGCGCCTCGGTGTCGAGGTGCGCGACGGCCAGCAGGTCATGCTCGACGCCCGCCAGGTCAAGTCCCGTGACGAGATCATGCTGCTCACCCAGGCCGCCGCCATGGGCGACGCGGTCTATCAGCACATCGCCGAGGCGCTCAAGCCCGGCATCCGCGAGAACGAGATCGTCGCGCTCGCCTCCAAGGTCCTCTACGACCTCGGCTCCGACGACGTCGAGGCGATCAACGCGATCAGCGGCGAGCGCTGCAGCCCCCATCCCCACAACTTCTCCGACCGCCTGATCCGCCCCGGCGACCAGGCGTTCTTCGACATCATCCAGGCGTTCCACGGCTACCGGACCTGCTACTACCGCACCTTCAACGTGGGCCGCGCCACCCCCGCCCAGCGCGACGCCTACGACCGCGCCCGCGAGTGGATGGACGCGGCCATCGAGCTGGTCAAGCCCGGCGTCACCACCGACCAGATCGCTCGGCTGTGGCCCGGCGCCCAGGACTTCGGCTTCGCCGACGAGATGGAGGCGTTCGGCCTCCAGTTCGGCCACGGCCTCGGCCTCGGCCTCCACGAGCGGCCGATCATCAGCCGCCTGAACTCCCTGGACCACCCGGCCGAGATCACCGAGGGCATGGTCTTCGCGCTGGAAACCTATTGTCCCGCCGCCGACGGCTATTCCGCCGCCCGTATCGAGGAAGAGGTCGTGGTGACCGCCGACGGCGTCCAGGTGATCACCCTCTACCCGGCCGAGACCCTGCCGATCGCCAACCCCTATTGACCGCCTGACCATCGAGGTGTCGAGGCCGTGGCTGAAACCGAGACTCGCAACACGATGCCCGCCGAGATCGAGATCGACCGCGAGACCCGGCTGGCGCTGTGGCGGCTGATGGTGGAGCTGCGCCTGTTCGAGCAGCGCGCCCATGACCTGTTCCTGCAGAACCTGGTCAAGGGGACCAGCCACTTGGCGCTCGGGCAGGAGGCGATCGCCGCCGCGTTCGGGGTGGCGATGCGCCCCGACGACTGGACCTTCTGCACCTACCGCGGCCACGCCCACACCCTGGCGCGGGGCGCCTCCATGGAGGCCGCCATGGCCGAGCTGCTCGGCCGCGCCACCGGCCTGCTCGGCGGCAAGGGCGGCTCCATGCACCTCGGCAGCGCCGAGCACTCCGCCATGGGGTCGTACGCGATCGTCGGCGCCCACCTGCCGGTCGCCAACGGCGCCGCCTGGTCGGCGCAGTACCGCGGCAGCGGGCAGGTGGCGGTGTGCTTCTTCGGCGACGGCGCCACCAACATCGGCGCCTTCCACGAGGCCCTCAACCTGGCCGCCACCTGGAAGCTCCCGGTGGTGTTCTGCTGCGAGAACAACCTCTACATGGAGTACACCCCGATCGCCTCGGTGACGGCGGTGCCGCGCCCCGCCGCCGACCGCGCCGCCGCCTATGGGTTGGAGGCGGTGGCGGGCGACGGCAACGACGCCGACGTGATGTACCGCATGGCGGTCGCGGCGCTGCGGAAGGCCCGCGACGGCGGCGGCCCCTCCCTGATCGAGGCCGCCACCTACCGCAAGGGCGGCCACTCCCGCGCGGACCCGGCGAACTACCGCCCCGACGACGAGGTCGCCGCCTGGATGGCCCGCGACCCGCTGGCCCTGTACCGCCAGCGCCTGCTCGACCTCGGCGTCGAGGAGGCCGAGCTGGCCGCGATCGAACGGGCGGCGCTGGCCGCCGTCGACGCCGCCACCGAGGCGGCCAAGGCCGCACCGGAGCCCAGCCCCGAGACGCTGGAGACCGACCTGTGGAGCGACGGGAGCTCAGCATGGCGGAACTGATCACCTATCGGGAGGCGGTGACACGCGGCATCGCTCAGGAGATGGGGCACGACGAGCGGGTGGTATTTCTCGGCGAGGACGTCGCCGCACCAGGCGGGGTCTTCAAGACCACCCCGGGCCTGCTGGAGAAATTCGGCCCGACCCGGGTGCGCGACACCCCCATCTCGGAGCAGGCCATCACCGGCGCCGCCATGGGCGCCGCCATGACCGGGCTGCGGCCGATCGCGGAGATCATGTTCGCCGACTTCCTGGCGACCTGCTGGGACATCGTCGCCAACCAGATCGCCAAGACCCGCTACATGAGCGGCGGGCAGGTCACCCTCCCGCTGGTGATCCGCACCGCCCAGGGCGCGGGGCTGCGCTTCGGCGCCCAGCACTCCCAGAGCGTGGAGAACTGGGGCATGGCGATCCCCGGCCTCAAGGTGGTCGCGCCCTCCACCCCCGCCGACGTGATCGGCCTGCTCGCCGCCGCCGTCCGCGACGACGACCCGGTGCTGTTCTGCGAGCACAAGGGCCTCTACGCCAGCAAGGGCGAGGTCCCCGACGGCGAGCTGGTCGACACCCTCGGCAGCGCCAAGGTGCTGCGCGCCGGCGACGACGTCACCCTGCTCGCCCTGGCCGCGATGGTGCCCCGAGCGCTCGCCGCCGCCGAGATCCTCGCCGGCCACGGCGTCGAGGCGACGGTGGTGGACGTCCGCTCGCTGGTGCCGCTCGACACCCGCACCATCCTGGAGGCCGCCGCCCACACCGGCCGGGTCTTCACGGTGGAGGAGAACCCGCGCCTGTGCGGCTGGGGCGCCGAGCTCGTCTCGATCATCGCCGAGGAGTGCTTCTGGGACCTCGACCAGCCGATCGTCCGCATCACCACCCCTCACATCCCGCTCCCCTCGGCCGCCGCCCTGGAGGACCACGCGGTTCCCACCGTGGACCGGATCGTGGCAACCGTCAGCGAAGCGGGCACGTGACAGCCCGCTGAACTCAGGTACTATCCCTGGAACAGCGGTCACTAGACGGTTCGGGTTCGGGGGAGCAAGGGTGGGGGACGGCCGCGCACCAAGGCTGAAAGACGTCGCGGTCGCCGCCGGCGTGCATGTGTCGACGGCGTCGCGGGCGCTGAACGAGCAGACCACCGGGCTGGTCAATCCCGAGACGACCGAACGGGTCCGCCAGGCCGCCCACGCGCTCGGCTACCGGATCAACGGCATGGCCCGCGCGCTGAAGACGCGCCGGTCGCTGGCGATCGGGATGCTGGTCCCCGACATCACCAACCCGTTCTTCCCGCCGATCGTGCGTGGCGCCGAGGACGCCTTCGCCGAGGCCGGCTACTCGCTGGTGCTTTCCAACACCGACAACGACCCGGACAAGGCCAGGCGCCAGCTCGCGGCGATGCTGGAGACCCGGGTGGACGGCCTGCTGCTCGCCACCGCCCTGCGCAACGACGAGCTGGTCGCCGAGCTGGCCGCCTCGGACACCCCGGTCGCGCTGGTCAACCGGACCGTCGACGCCGACGCCGACGGCGCGACGGTCAGCGCGGCCGTCCCCGACGACCACCTCGGCGTCGCCCTCGCCGTGGAGCATCTCTACCAGCTCGGCCACCGGCGCATCGCCTACCTCGGCGGCCCCCTCGACGTCTCCAACGGCCACCGCCGCCGCGTCAGCTTCGACCAGGCCGCGCGGCGGCTCGGCCTCGACCAGGCCGTCGCGGTCGAGGCGGCCGCCTTCAACGAGGCCGAGGGGCGGCGCGGGGCGGCGGCCCTGCTCGGCCACGCCCTTGACGCGAACGGCGCCGGGTCCGCCCGGCCCACCGCGATCATGGCCGGCAACGACCTGATGGCGCTCGGCGTGCTGGACGCCGCCGCGGCCCGCGGCCTGGCGTGCCCACGCGACCTGTCGGTGGTCGGCTTCAACGACATGCCGCTCGCCGACCGCATGCGCCCGCCGCTCACCACCGTCCGGGTCGCCGAGTACGACCTCGGACGCCGCGCCGCCGAGCTGCTGCTCGCCACGATCGACAACCCCAGGCGCTCGCCGGAGACGGTCCTGCTCGCCCCGGAACTGGTCGTCCGGGGCTCGACCGGGCCCGCTCCCTCCAGCTCCTGACAGGCTCCTCAGCGTCACCTGACGGCCCACCGCCAGGAGCTTGACAAGCGGGAGGCAGCGGGGCATGGTCACGCAATGCAATCGGTTGCTGCCTCGGTGGCGGACGAGCGAGTCCGGGCAGCGGCGGTCAACTGGGCGCCGCGGTTCGTCGCCAATGGCACCGACTCCACCGACGTGCAGGCCACCCTTGCCCGTATCGAGCGCTGGCCGGAGTGGTGCCGGCAGTGGGGCCGCACCGCCGCCCACTACGAGGCGCTCGCCGAGCGGGCCGAGCAGCGCGGCCGCCACCGCACCGCCGCCGGGGCCTGGCGGCGCGCCGGCCTCTGCTGGCACTGGGGCAAGTTCCTGTTCGTCGACCACCCCGACGAGCAGCGCGCCGCCCACGAGCGCGCGGTCGCCGGCTACCAGCGGGGAGCATGGGCGCTCGACCCGCCCGCCGAGCGGGTCGAGATCCCCTATCCCGACGAGGAGTTCCGGCTGGCCGCCTACCTGCGCCTCCCGGCCGCCGGCCACCCCATCGGGGAGCTACCGCCGGGCCATCTGGGGTCTCCGGACGCTGTGGGCGAGGCCTCGCTTGCCCGCCCCCCCCACCCCCAGCCCCCGCCGGTGGTGGTGATGGCCCCCGGCCTCGACTCGGTCAAGGAGGAGCTGCAGGCGACTGCCGACTACTTCCTGGAGCGCGGCCTCGCCACCCTCGCCATCGACGGGCCCGGCCAGGGAGAGGCCGAATACGACCTGCCCATCGAGCCCGCCTACGAGCGGGTCGTGGCGGCCGCCTGCGACTGGCTGGAAGCGCGGCCCGGCATCGATCCCGCCCGGATCGCCGTCTTCGGCGTCAGCCTCGGCGGCTACTACGCCGCCCGCGCCGCCGCCTTCGAGCCGCGCCTTCGCGCCGCCGTCGCGCTCGCCGGGCCGTACCGCTTCGACCGCGAGTTCGAGCGGCTCCCGTCGCTGACCCGCGCGGCCTTCCAGCGCCGCTCCGGCGCGGCCAGCCCCGAGGAGGCGAAGGAGCGCGCCGCCGCCCTCAGCCTGGAGGGCGTGGCCGAGCGGATCACCATCCCGCTGCTGGCGCTGTTCGGCAAGCTCGACCGCCTGATCCACCCGTCAGAGGCTGACCAGCTCGCCGCCGTGGCACCCGGCGGCGAGCTGGTCATGTTCGAGGACGGCAACCACGGCCTCACCAACCACGTCTACGAGTCGCGGACGCTCATGGCCGACTGGCTGGCCGAGCATCTCGCCCCGGATGCGGAACCGAACGCGGGACCGGCTGCGGATGCGAGCGGCTGAGGCCGAGGCCGCCGCGGGGCCGGGGCCGGATCGGGGTCCGGGCGAGGGTGCCCGTGGCTGGGGCGTCGACGTCCACGCCCACTGCATCCCGGCGGCGGTGCTCGACACGCTGGAGCGCGACAGTGGCCGCTACGGCATCGAGCTGATCGACTGGGACGGGGTGCGCGGCGCCCGCATCGCCGGGCGGGTGATGACCGGCCCGCTGCGACCCGACCTGATCGACACCGACATGCCCCGCCGCCTCAAGGCGATGGACCAGGCCGGTGTGCGCGTCCAGCTGCTCTCCAGCTTCGCCGAGCTCACCGCCTATGCCCTCGACCCGCCCGCCGGGGCCCGCTACGCCCGCATGTTCAACGAGGCCCTGGCCGCCAGCGCCGCCGCGCATA
>DASWDC010000198.1:0-2215 GCA_036395655.1 Actinomycetota bacterium
AGACCTTCTGCCCGTCGTGCCTGGTCCTGCTGGCCACCGAGATCGCCCCAGCCGACGAGGCCGCCTACCGGCGCTGGAGCGTCAACCCGTGAGTGGGCCCGCCCTCCACGGCAAGGTCGTGGTCGTCACCGGCGCCGCGCAGGGGATCGGCCGCGCCTACGCGCGCCGGCTGGTCGCCGAGGGCTGCCAGGTGATCACGGCCGACCGTGCCCACGACCGCGTGCTGGAGGCGGCCGCCCAACTCGGGGATCGCGCCGAGGGCGGCGAGGGCGGCAAGGCCGTGCCGCGCCACCTCGACGTCGCCGACGAGCGGAGCTGCGAGGCCCTGGCCGCCGAGGTCATGGACACCTATGGGCACCTCGACGGCCTGGTCAACAACGCCGCGATCTTCTCCACCATCACCATGAAGCCGTTCTGGGAGCTGTCCGTCGGCGAGTGGGACGCGGTGCTGGCCGTCAACCTGCGCGGCCCGTGGCTGCTCACCAAGGCGCTGGTCCCGGCGCTGCGGGCCAGCGGATCGAGCGGCGGCGCCAGCGTGGTCAACGTCGCCTCGGACGCGGTGTGGCAGGGCCGCGCCGGCTACCTCCACTACATCACCAGCAAAGCGGGCATCCTCGGCATGACCCACGCGATGGCCCACGAACTGGGCGAGGCCAACATCCGGGTGAACAGCATCTCCCCCGGCTCGGTCTACACCGAGGTTCCCCGCGCGACGGTCACCGAGGCGCAGAAGGCCGCGATGCTCGCTGCCCAGGCCCTGAAACGCCCGGCGGGCCCCGACGACCTCGCCGGCACGGTGGTGTTCCTGCTCTCCGGCGACAGCGCCTACATCACCGGCCAGACGATCCACGTCAACGGCGGCCTCATCCACCGGTGAGCCCGTTGAGCCGCGTGAGGGCCGCCTCGGCGAGCAGCGTCGCCGCCAGCAGGGCCACCAGCGCGAGCAGCTGCGCGACCGCGGCGACCAGGCCGAGCGGGATCGAGGCGAGGGCGAGCAGCGCGGCGGCGGCGCGAGCGGCGACCGGGCCGCTGCGCAGCGCCCGGCGGAACAGCAGGTCGCCGATCAGGTAGAGGGCGACGCCGGTGCCCAGCGCGACCGCCGGGCCGGCGTGGAGCGGCCGGGTGAGGTGGCCGATGGAGCTCTTCACCCCGACGGCGATGGTGACGATACCAAGCAGCATCGGGATGAAGGCGAAGAAGTAGGCGCTGAGCGCGAGCCGGGGTTGCAACTCGGCGGGAGCGGCGCGCAACGCCCGCTCGGCGCGTTCCTCGTCGCCGCCGAAGTACGACCACCAAAGCGCGGCGGCGAGTGCCAGGCCGAGCAGCGCCGCGCCGACCAGCTCCAGGTTGAGGGCCTGGCCGGCGCCGGTCTGGATGCCGATCCCGATCGCCACCACCGACTCGCCGAAGGCGATCAGCAGCAGCAGACCGTGCCGCTCGACAAAATGCCCGACCTGGATGCGGAGGGGCGCGTCGAGCGCCAGCACGTACGGCGTCACGAATTCGATCAGCACCGCCGCGATCCACAGCCCGTAGCGCAACGCACTGCCCGCCGTGCCGTCCGAGTGGATCAGCCCCGCCACCACCAGCAGCAACGACGCCACCACGTTGGGTCCGGAAAAGCGCACGACCCCCCGGAGCGGCATCGCCAGGGTGTAGAGCGCGCCGTGCACCACCACAACCGCCAGGTAGGCAATCCCGAAGGCGACCCCGGCGCCGCCGAACGCCTCCGGGATCGCCAGCGCGATCACCAGGAAGGCGGCCATCCCGGCGATCAGCAGCAACCGCCGCGCGTGGCTGGTCGGCGGGACCGAATTCGTGAGCCAGGCATACCCGCCGTAGATCCACCAGAGCACCGCGAAGACCAGCACCACCCGCAGCGCCCCCACCGCCGACAGGTGGGTGTAGAGCGCCGTGGTGAGCTGCGTCAGCGTGAAGACGAAAACCAGGTCGAAGAACAGCTCCAGGCTCGAAACCCGCAGCTCCCCCTGTTCCGGCGCCTGGTCCTGCTCCTGGTTCTGGTCAGGTTCGGGCGCTGACCCGGCCCCGGGCTGCCAGCGGCGCTCGTCCCCTGTCATGGTTCACAATCTAGCGTCCGGCAACGACAGCAGGACAAGGGAGCTTTCCGCTATGAGCGTACCGACCCAGACTGTCGAGGTGACCCTGCCGGACGGCCGGCGGCTGGAGGCGCTGACCGCGGGCCCGGCGGACTCCG
>DASWDC010000199.1:0-6751 GCA_036395655.1 Actinomycetota bacterium
CACCCAGTGCCACACTTGGCTGAGCGAACGGCCAAGGCGCCTGGCTGGACCAACGGTCCCGGGCCGCGAGCCACGCCGAACCTTCCGGAGGCTTCAGGAGGACCCGTGCCGTATCTGGACTATGCCGCCAGCGCCCCGCTCCGCGCGGAGGCGCTCGAAGCGATGCGGCCGTTCCTGGAGGCGCCGGCCGCCAACCCCTCCAGCCAGCACGGGCCAGGCCGCGCCGCGCGCCACGCGGTCGAGACCGCCCGCGAGCAGGTCGCCGCCCTGGTCGGCGCCGACCCGGCCGAGGTGGTCTTCACCTCCGGCGGCACCGAAGCCGACAACCTCGCCGTCAAGGGCACCGTGCTGGCCCGCCGTGACGACCCAGCCGCCGCGCGCGGGCTGGTCGCCAGCGCGGTCGAGCATCACGCCGTGCTCGACGCGGCCGCCTGGGCGGAGGCCGACGCCGGCGCCGAGGTCCGCCTCGCACCGGTGGACTCCCAGGGGCGGGTGCTGCTCGACCGGCTCGGCGCGCTGCTGGGGCCGGGCCGCACCGCGCTGGTCGCGGTGATGGCCGCCAACAACGAGGTCGGGACCCTCCAGCCGGTCGCCGCCACCGCCGAGCTGGCCCACGCCGCCGATGCCGTGCTGCTCTGCGACGCGGTCCAGGCCGCCGGCCTGCCAGGCGTCGACCTGCGCCGCGACGGGATCGACCTGCTCGCCCTCGCCGCCCACAAGCTCGGCGGCCCCACCGGCGTCGGCGCCCTGGTGATCCGCGCGGGCACCACCACGCCACGCCCGCTGCTCCACGGCGGCGGGCAGGAGCGCGGCCTCCGCTCCGGCACCCTCCCGGTCGCGGCCATCGCCGGGTTCGGCGCCGCCGCAGCCGCGGCCCTCACCGAGCGGGAGCGAGGCCACGGCGATCCAGGGTTCCAGGTGGAGGGCGTGGCCCATCCCGGACCCGCCGTGGCGCTCCGCGCCCTCCGGGATCGACTCCTCGCCGGGCTCCGCGGCGCCGCCCCCAGCCTCCAGGTCAACGGCGATCCCAGCGCGGCCGGCGGGCTGCCGGGCCTGCTCTCGGCCCGCTTCCCCGGGGTCCGCGCCGAGGACCTGCTGCTGCTGCTGGACCGCGCCGGCGTGGCCTGCTCGGCGGGGTCGGCCTGCGCCAGCGGCGCCGTCAGCGCCTCCCATGTCCTGCTCGCCATGGGCCGCACCCCCGAGGAGGCCCGCGAGACGATCCGTTTCAGCCTCGGCCACGGCTCCACCGCCACCGACGTGGACGCCGCCGTGGCGGCGGTCCGCCAGGCCCTCGACGTGCTGGCCCCGGAGCTGCCCACCGGGGGCCGACCGCTCGGCCGTCCCGGGTCGCCGGATGCGATGGTCGGGGCCTCGCTTCTGAGGCCCCCGAACCCCCCGGGGGCCTCCCGGTGAGCGGCCCGCAGGTCCTGGTGGCGATGAGCGGCGGGGTCGACTCGTCGGTGGCGGCGGCGCTGCTGGCCGAAGCCGGCTGCGACGTCACCGGGGTGCACCTCAAGCTCGCCAAGACGCCCGCCCACGAGCAGGTCAAGGGCAAGGGCTGCTGCACCCTCGCCGACGCCGACGACGCCCGCCGGGTGGCGGCCACCCTCGGGATCCCGTTCTACGTCTGGGACTTCGCCGAGCAGTTCGAGCGCGAGGTGGTCGCCGACTTCGAGGCCGAATACGCCCGTGGCCGCACCCCCAACCCCTGCGCCCGCTGCAACGAGCAGGTCAAGGTTGCGGGGCTGCTGGCCCGCGCCCGCGCGCTCGGCTTCGACGCGCTCGCCACCGGCCACTACGCCCGGGTCTCGGACGGACGCCTCTACAAGGGCGCTGACGAAGCCAAGGACCAGTCCTACGTGCTCTACATGCTCGGCCCCGACCAGCTCGCCCATCTGCGCCTGCCGCTCGGCGAGTTGACCAAGCCAGAGGTCCGCGCCACCGCCGCCCGCCTCGGCCTGCGGGTCGCCCAAAAGCCCGAGTCGTTCGACGTCTGCTTCATCCCCGACGGCGACACCGCCGGCTGGCTGGAGCGCCGCCTCGGTCCCCAGCCCGGCGAGGTGGTCGACACCGCGGGACGGGCCCTCGGCCGCCACCAGGGCGCCTACCGCTACACCGTCGGCCAGCGCCGCGGCCTCGGCATCGCCGTCCCCACCCCCCGCTACGTCCTGCGGGTCGAGCCCGCCGCCGCCCGCGTCGTGGTCGGCGAGCGCGCGGACCTCGCCGTCGGCACGGTGGAGCTGGAGCGCGTCACCACCACCGACGGCCGCCCGCTGCGTCCCGGCCCCGCCCGCGCCCGCCTGCGCGCCCACGGCCCCGAGGTCGCCTGCCAGGTCGTCCCCCTCGGCCTCGGCGACCGTCGCGCCCGCCTCGACCTCGACGAGCCCATCACCGCCGTCGCCCCCGGCCAGGCCGGCGTCCTCTACGACGGCGACCTGGTCCTCGGCGGCGGCACGATCGCCGCCACCAGCGCGGCTCGGCCAGCCGCGGCGGAGGCCAGGGCGGCGGGGGACGCCAACGGGCGCGCCGAGGCCGGCGCTTGAGCGCGGTCCCGCGGTCGTTCCGGCCTCGCGGTGCCGGAACCGGCGTCGGCGGCATGCCTCACGCCGACGCGGACGCCTGCGTCGCCGCCGCCCTGCGCATCTGCCCCGACCTGCCGTTCTGGCCGACGCGTCCGCTCGCGGTCGGTGACGAGCAGATGATCCGCCAGTGGGCCCTCGGCCTCCCCGGCGTCGGCGACGCGCCCGGCGAGGACAAGGGCGGCGGGGGAGTGGCCTGGGTCGGCCGGGACCGCGCCCCCGGCCAGCCGGCCCTCGCGCATTCGGCGGCCGGCACCCTGCAGCCCCTCCTGCGGGCACTCCGCCAGCGCCCCGGCCCGCCCGGCTGGCTGAAGCTCCAGGCCACCGGCCCGGTCACCCTCGCCGTCGCGCTCGACGCGGGCGGGCGCGCTGCGATCAGCATCCCCTCCGCCCGAGGGCCGCTCGCCCTCGGCTACGCCGCTCGCCTCCGCTCGGTGGTCACCCGCGTGCGCGAGGCCCTTCCCGCCTGGAAGCTCCTCGTGGTTCTCGACGAGCCCTCCCTCACCCATCCGCTGGTCGCCGCCGAGCCCAAGCTCGCCGTGGAGTTGTGGCAGTCCGCCCGGTCCACCGGCGCCGACGTCACCGGCCTGCACTGCTGCGCCACCCCACCCTGGGGCCTCCTCCTCGACCTCGACCCCCAGCTCGTCTCCTTCGACGCCGTCACCCACGGCGACGACGCCACCGACGACCCCGCCTTCCGCCGCCTGATCGCCTCCGGCACCGCGGTCGCCTGGGGCCTCATCCCCTCCGCCCCCGAAGTGGGCTCGGACGCCGAAGCCGAAGCCCTCAAAGCCGACCCGGAGGCCCTCGCCGCCCGCCTCCTCGACCTGGTCGGCTGGACCGCCGGCGACTACCGCCCCGAAGTGCTCGCCCGTTCGCTGGTCACCCCGACCTGCGGCCTCGCCGCCTTGGACGAGCCGGAGGCCGACCGCCGGCTCACCCTCGCCGCCGCCACCGGCCGGGTCGCCTGGGAGCAAGCCGGTCTCCCATAGGCGCCATTCGACCGGTCGGCTTGATTCGGGCATGCTCAGCGTCATAGCGTGTAGCGGCCTGGGGGCGTGCCGACGTGGCGTTTGAACTGGCGGCTGAAGTGGGCCTGGTCGAAGAACCCGACCCCGGCCGCGACCAGGGCGATCGGTTCGCCGGCGAGGAGGCGCCCGCGGGCGGCGTCGATGCGGCGGGCCACGAGATACTGATGCGGCGCGATCCCGAAGGTGCGCGTGAAGGACCTGACGAGGTGAGCCGGGGAGGCACCCAGGGCTGATCCCGCCTGCGCGAGCGTGGTGGCTTCGAACAGCCGCCCGTCGAGCAGGTCCCGCAGGTCTCGCGCCAGCCTGGCCGGGGGGCGGTCCCCGGCGCCGGCGCTGGCGGGGAGATCGCCCAGGTGGGCCCGCAGCCGCTCGCCGACCAGTGCGAGCCGGGCCTCGGCCTCCAGCGCGTCGTCGGGCTGGCCGAGCGCACGGTGCAGCGCCTGGACGGCGCGGCGCAGGGCCGGCTCGTGGACGTCCGGCTGGTCCACGGCCGGGCCGATCAAGCGCTCGTCCAGCACGTCGGTCGCCAGGTACAGGACCCGCTTGCGGAACCCGCTGCGGCTGGCGGCGCGGCCGTCATGCACGACGTGCGGTGGCAGGAGGCCGACCAGATCGCCGCCGGCCCCAGCTCCCCGGTGGCGGCGCTCCAGGTCGTAGCGGATGCCGCCGTCGTCGATGAGGAACACCGTCCAGGCGTCGTGGACGTGCGGCGGGTAGGCGTAGTCGACGAAGCGGGCGTGGAAGACCTCGTGGACGCCCGCGACCGCCGGCTTCCACGCCCGGACCCACTCCGCTCCCGGTCCGGGTCCGGGTCCGGGTCCGGGTCCGGGTCCGGGTCCGGGTCGCTGCCGGGATGACCGCGACATGGCAAAAATCGTACAAGACCAGACTCCGCCGGGCGTCGTCCACTGGACGCATGCTGAACGAGCTGCTTGGACTGGCCGGCTTCGCGCTGGTCGTCTCGATCACGCCCGGACCCAACAACACGCTGCTGCTGGCCTCCGGGATCCAGTTCGGGTTCACCCGGACCCTGCGCCACGTCGCCGGGACCGCCATGGGCATGGCCGTCCTGATCTTCGTCATGGCCGCGGGGGCCGGGGTCGTGCTGCTGGCGGTACCCGGCGCCGATCTCGCCCTCAAGGCGATCGGCTCGGCCTACCTCCTCTACCTCGCCTTCGGGATCGCCAGCAGCCACGGGGCCAGCCGCACGGCCGTCTCGCGGCCGCTCGGCGTCCTGAATGGCGCCGCCTTCCAGTTCGCCAACCCCAAAGCGTGGCTGTTCGCCCTCAGCGCGGCCAGCACGTTCCTGCCCAGGGGCCTGGCGCCGGCGGCGGCGGCGCTGGCGGTCGCGGCCACGTGCGCGGTCGTGATCCTCCCAACCGCGTCGGTCTGGGCCGCCGGCGGCGCCGCCCTCAGCCGCATCGTCGCCGACGGGCGCACCCAGCGGGCGATCAGCATCGCGCTCGCCCTCATCCTGGCCGCCTCGGTCGCCTTCATCTGGATCTGACGCTTCGCAGCGGTCATACCAGGTCGAGGACCGCTGCCCAGCCGCCGGCCGAAGGTGGGTCGATGACGTGGCGGGCGCGGGCGAGGGCGGTGGGGGAGCCGCCGGTGACCGCGACGGGGACGGCGGCGGCGTCGAGCAGCTCCAGGTCGTTGTTGCCGTCGCCGACGGCGAGGACGCGGGTGGGGTCGAGGCCGTGCGCCGCGCAGAAGGACAGGACGCCGCTCCACTTGCTGGTGCCCGGCGGGCGGACCTGGAGGGTGTGGCCGCCGTAGAGGAGGTCGGGGGTGACGGCGGCGCTGCCCGCGGTCGGATCGATCGTGGCGGCGACCTCGGCGAGGCGGGCGCCGTCGCCGCCGACCACGGCGATGGTGCGGACCGGCTCGGTACGGACCACCCGTTCCAGGTCGTCGCGGACCGCCCAGGCGCGGTTGCGGGCGAGGTGCCCAGGGTGTGTGTCGGGACGCGGGCCGTTGATCATCTCCACGCCGGGGCGCTCCACGAACAGGCTGGGGCTGAGGTGGGCGGCGACGAAGGCGGCAAGCACCCGCGAGGCGCCCTCGGGTGGGAACACCGCCTCGTGGAAGACGCTCCCGTCACGGAGATCCCGGCCGATCGCCCCGTCGAGCATCACCGCCGGACCTGGGATCCCACCAGGCTCCAGCACCCAGGCGGTGGCGCGGGGCCGCCGCCCGGTGGCGATCAGCACCGGGATCCCGGCGGCCTCCAGCTGATGGACCGCCGCGATGACGCGCGGGTGGATGCACTCGCTGGCGTCGCATAACGTGCCGTCCAGGTCAGTTACGACCAGCTCGACGGCACGTTTCGGCATGGGCCGATGGTAGCGGGAGCTGCCTTCGGTGGTCGGCGTCGCGCTGGGGCCGGACCGTGGTGGCCGCGCCCGGCGGCGCTCGCGCTCCAACCTAACCTGGGTGGACCGGCTCCGGCGCCGGGGCTTCGGCTGGCGGGGCCGGAGCCGGGGCCGGGGCCGGGGCGGCTGGGGTTTCGCGGAGGAGGCCGAGGCGGTCGTGGAGGCGGCGCAGGGACGTGGGGGACCACCAGTTCCAGCGGCCCATGAGCTTCATGGCGGCGGGGACGAGGAGGGTGCGGACCACGGTGGCGTCGATCACGATGGCGAGGGCCATGCCGACGCCGATCTCCTTGATGGTGAGCAGCTCGCCGCTGGCGAAGCCGAGGAACACCGCCACGATCAGCGCCGCCGCCGAGGTCACGATCCGGCCGGTGCGCTGCAGGCCGAGGGCGACGGCGTGGTCGTTGTCGCCGCTCTCGTCCCAGGTCTCCTTGATGCGCGACAGCAGGAAGACCTCGTAGTCCATGGAGAGGCCGAAGGCGAACACGAACACCAGTACCGGGACGGTGATGTCGACCGTGCCGGTCGGCTCGAAGCCGAGCAGGCCCGACAGGTGGCCCTCCTGGAACACCCAGACAAGCGCGCCGAAGCTGGCGCCGAGCGACAGCACGTTCATCACCACCGCCTTCAGCGGCACCACCACCGACCCGGTCATCAGCCACAGCAGCAGCATCGTGGCCAGCCCGATCACCCCGAGCACCAGCGGCAGCCGCGCGGCCAGCGACTGGCGGTAGTCGACCAGGAAGGCGGCCGACCCGGTCAGCTG
>DASWDC010000200.1:0-9120 GCA_036395655.1 Actinomycetota bacterium
GTACCTGGTCGCCTACTTCCGTGCCAACTTCGGTGCCAGGGGGGCGAGGTAGCGATGGCCGCAACCGACGTCGACGTCTTCGCCCCCTCCACCGCCCCGGCCGCGATCGTCACCGGGCGGAGGCGGCGCCTGCGGCCGCAGCGCGTGGTGCTGCACGCCTTCCTGATCGCGACCTGCCTGATCTGGCTGGCGCCGCTGGCCTGGACGGTCTACACCTCGCTGCGTCCCTACCAGTACACCGCCGACCACGGCTACTTCTCGATCGGCGGGCATTACGGCTTCGACAACTTCACCGCCGCGTGGAGCCAGGCCGACCTGATCAAGTACTACGGCAACACGCTGCTGGTGACGGTGCCCGCGGTGCTGCTGACGCTGCTGCTGGCCTCGTTCGTGGCGTTCGCGGTGGCCCGTTTCAGCTGGCGGTTCAACATCGCGCTGCTGATGGTGTTCACCGCCGGGAACCTGCTGCCGCAGCAGGTGATCATCACGCCGCTGTACCGGCTGTTCCTGATGATCCCGCTGCCAACCTGGATGAACGCCACCGGCACGCTGTACGACTCCTACTGGGGCATCATCGCCATCCACGTGGCGTTCCAGACGGGCTTCTGCACCTTCGTGCTGTCCAACTACATGCGCACCATCCCGCATGAGCTGACCGAGGCCGCCCTGGTCGACGGCGCCTCGGTGTGGCGCCAGTTCTGGCGCATCATCATGCCGCTGACCCGCCCGGCCCTGGCCGCGCTGGCCACCCTGGAGTTCATCTTCATCTACAACGACTTCTTCTGGGCGGTCGTGCTGATGCAGAGTCAGGACAAGCGCCCGATCACCTCGGCGCTGCTGAGCCTCCAGGGCATCGACTTCACCAACGACAACCTGATCGCCGCCGGCGCCCTGCTCGCCGCCCTACCGACCCTGGTTGTCTACTTCACCCTCCAACGCCAGTTCGTCCGCGGCCTCACCTTAGGTGCCACCAAGGGTTAGGGGTTGAGGCCGGCCGTCCGATGACAACGTCCCCGGGAGCGAGTTGGCTCCCGGGGACGTTGGACAACTGCTTGATCTGGCGAAACTAGCTGGCCGACCGGCGGCGGCGGTCGGAGGTCAGCATGGCGATCACGATGCCGGCGGCGAGCAGGCCGAGGCCGGCCATCGCCATCGGCCAGGTGTTGGAACCGGTGAAGGGCAGGGCGGCCGAGCTGCTGGTGGTGGTCGCGCCCGACGTCGTGGTCGGTGCGGCCGTCGTGGTGGTGGTCTCGGCTGCGGCGACCGTCAGGCAGACGGTGTTGCTCTTCTGGTGGGCGGAGTTGTCCGGGCCGGTCCGCTGCGCGTCGACGCCTGCCCGGTCGCAGAACTTGTCGCCGGCCTTGGCCGACGCCGGGACCATGTAGCTGAAGTGCCACGGGCCTTGGAGGTTGGCCGGGTGGGAGGACTGGCTGAGGCTCGGCTGGTAGGTGCCGTTGAGCGTCACGCAGTCGCCGGCGATCAGGATCTTGGTGTTGGTCTCCGGCTGGTTCTGGGTGACGGTCACGTGGACGGTCTGGCCGGCGGTGACCATGCCGCTGGCGTCGACCGTCTTGGTCACGCCCGGCGCCTCGCCGGGGCCCTTGGTGAGAACGTTGGCGCAGAGCTGGTCGGTGGTGAAATTCTCCGGTGGCGGCTGCGCCGCGAAGGCGGGTGCCGCCAGCAGCGTGCCGAGGAGGACTGCGGTCGCTGCGCCAGCGATCGTCGCCCCCCTGATCCTGTTGGCCACTGATCGCTCCTTCCTTGGTTGGTCGATCGCCGCTCAAGGGCTTGTATCCGCACGGGGCGGGAGAATACCCCACGACGGAAGACAACTCGAAACTCGGGGCGAGTCCCGGGGGGAAGCGGAACTAACCCTACACGGACATCGCTAGACAACCACCGCATGCCAAACTTAGCCGAATTTGTTACCGGATCGAAATCCGGCGTGGTTGACCCGAGTTGTCGCTATCAAGGTGTCGTGATAGTGTGATATCACTATGACGAAGCACGAGGGCACCAAGAACATGGTCCTGCGGCTCGATCCGGCCCTGGCCGAGCGGCTGCAGCTGGTGGCGGAGGTCGAGGGCCGCTCCATCTCCGACGTGGCGCGGGAAGCGATCGCCGAACTGGTCGATCGCCGCCGCGCCGACGACCGCTTCATCCGCCTCCTGGAAGAGAACCTGGCCAGACACCAGCGCCTGCTGGAGCTGCTGCGGGACGGTGAGCCGTGATCCACCTCGACCTCGCCGACGTTGTCGTGATCGCGGCCCGGGTGCTCGGCGCCGAGCCGGCCGACGTGCTCGCCGTCGCCGACCTCGACGGTGTGGAGGCGGCCCTGGCCAAGGCCCGCCGCTGCGACAGCCCACCCCGGGCCGCCGCGACGCTGCTGCACGGCCTGGCGTTGCGCCAGCCGTTCGGGCCCGGGAGTGGGGAGGTGGCGCTGCTCGGCGCCCTCCAGCTGCTGGCGCTCAACGGCCGCGAGGTCCGCGACCTCGGTGCCCCCGACGTCGCGCGCAAGCTGCTCGACCGGACCGCGCAGGGCACGGCCGACGTGGACGAGCTCTGCGCCTGGCTCGTCGCTGGAGGCAGCGGCATCACCGAGATCAAGGAGCGGCCGATCGCTGAGGCGATCCGGCGGGTCCGCGAGCTGCGCCCACGGCGGCAGAAGGACAAGGAGAGCGAGGAAGAGATGTTCGAGCGGTTCACCAGTCGCGCTCGCCAGGTGGTGGTGCTGGCCCAGGACGAGGCCAGGCGCCTCAATCACAACTACATCGGCACCGAGCACATCCTGCTCGGCCTGATCCACGAGGGCGAAGGCGTCGCCGCCAAGGCGCTGGAGTCGCTCGGGATCTCGCTGGAAGTGGTCCGCACCCAGGTCGAGGAGATCATCGGCCAGGGCCAGAGCGCCCCGACCGGGCACATCCCCTTCACCCCACGAGCCAAGAAGGTCCTGCAGCTGGCGCTGCGTGAGGCGCTCAGCCTGCACCACAACTACATCGGCACCGAGCACGTCCTGCTGGGCCTCGTCCGGGAAGGCGAGGGCGTCGCCGCCCAGATCCTGGTGAAGCTCGGCGCCGACCTTCCCCGCGTCCGCCAGCAGGTTGTCCAGCTCCTCGGCAGCGGGCAGTTCGTGGAAGCGTTCAGCGAGGAGCAGGCCAAGCAGCGCGAACGGGAGTTCACCGCCAACCTCGCCCGGGTCTTCGACGAGAACCGCCATCTGCGCGCCGAGGTCGAACGGCTCCGGGGGCTGCTGCGCCAGCACGGCATCAAGCCGGACAGCGGCGAATCGAAGACCGCCTGACGCGCGGCCAGATACGTCAGAGAGGACTTAGAAGTCGAGCTTCATCGGGACCCGGTGGCGCACCGAGTGCTCGGCCATCTGGATGAGGACCCGCAGGCCCTCGTGAGCGGTGGCCGCGATCGGGCGGTCACCGTTGGGCGGGTGGGCCTCGCCGAGGGCGCGGAGCTGGGTGAGCAGCTCGACACTGGAGCCGATCTCGACGTCCTGGCCGGTGACGTCCTGGGAGCGGAAGGTGCAGCCGATCGGGTGGGGGAGCCACAGCTCGGGGATCAGCAGCTGGTCGAAACGGCCGCCGGCACCCTCGGCGGTGGCCGCCAGGTAGGCCGGGTCGTCGGGCCAGTCGGGCAGCACGGTGGTCGGCAGCGGCAGCTCCGGGTGCTCCTCATGGGCGGCCAGCAGCAGGGTCGCGCCGTAGCCGTCCCAGCCCGGCTTCTCGTTGAAGCTGGGGCTGTCAAGCGTCTCGTCCCAGTCGAACGAGGCCTGCAGCCGGTCGCCGAGCCCGAGCGCGAGGTTCTCGCGCCAGGCCAGCACGGCGCTGCGCACCACCCGGGCGAGACCCGGGCAGTTGTCCACCCCGTTGCCGTGGACGATCGCGTAGGGGATCCGCTGCTGCCGGGCGAGCTGCTCGACCACGGCGATCGGACCCTCGGTGTAGTACCGGGTCAGCGAGCCGACGTAGACATCAAGGCTCATCGCATCCCCTCGCTCCCCGGATTAATCTGTCTGAACTGATTATTTCGAACGATACCCCCGATCACGTCGCACTTACCAGCAACGATGGATCGTGATTCGGTTGTTACCGTCCAGCATCGTCCTCAAGGGTCACAGGATGGTGACACGATCGTCGCGTTCCCGAGTGGGTTCTCCAGTAGGTCGCCGGGAAAACGCCAACTGCCAAGTCGCTACAATCGCCGCTGGACCAACGAGGCTGGGAGGTGACGGCCATGGCGACCACACCGGTGCGACTCGCCGAGGCCGGCGACGGCTTCCTACGCCAGATCGAGCTGGGGCCCATCCTGTCCCGCTTCGCGGTCGACCAGGTCGGCGTCACGGAGCGGGCCGCCGCCCTCGCGAAACGGAGCATCAAGAAGACCTCCAAGGTGGCCGCACTGCGGCTCGCCGTCGCGGTCATGGACCTGACCACCCTGGAGGGCGCCGACACCCCCGGCAAGGTCGAGGCCCTCTGCGCCAAGGCCCGCCGGCCCGACCCGGCCGACCCGATGGTCCCGCCGGTGGCCGCCGCCTGCGTCTATCCGACGATGGTCGCCACCGCCAAGACCGCCCTCGCCGGCTCCGGCGTCCGGGTCGCCTCGGTGGCGACCGCCTTCCCAAGCGGCCAGTCGTCGCTGCGGGTGCGCCTCGCCGACGTGGAAGACGCGGTCGCCGCCGGCGCCGACGAGATCGACATGGTGATCAACCGCGGCGCCTTCCTGTCCGGCCGCCACCGCGAGGTGTTCGACGAGATCGTCGCCGTCAAGGGGGCCTGCGGCGCCGCGCACCTGAAGGTGATCCTGGAGACCGGGGAGCTCGGCACCTACGACAACGTCCGCCGCGCCAGCGTGCTCGCCATGGCGGCCGGCGCCGACTTCATCAAGACCTCCACCGGCAAGGTCCAGCCCGCCGCCACCCTGCCGGTCGCGCTGGTGATGCTGGAGGCGATCCGCGACTTCCACGAGCGCACCGGCCGCATGGTCGGCTTCAAGCCAGCCGGCGGCGTCCGCAGCGCCAAGCAGGCCATCCAGCACCTGATCCTGGTCAACGAGACCCTCGGGCCTGACTGGCTCACCCCCGAGCGCTACCGCATCGGCGCCTCCAGCCTGCTCAACGACTGCCTCATGCAGCTCGCCAAGGAACGCACCGGCCGCTACCAGTCCGCCGACTACTTCTCCAAGGACTGAGCGAAGCAGATGACTGATCAGACGCCCGTCCCCGCCGCCTCCACCCTGGAGACCCTGGACCTCGGCTACGCGCCCGCGCCGGAGGCGACCGACCACGTCAGGATCCGCGACCACTACGGCCTGCTGATCGGCGGCAAATGGGTGGACCCGGCGTCTGGCAAGGGCTTCAAGACCGTCAACCCCGCTACCGAGGTGGTGCTCGCCGAGGTCGCCGAGGCGGGGGAGGAGGACGTCGACCTCGCCGTCAAGGCCGCCCGCGCCGCCTACGACAAGCTCTGGTCCAAGACCTCCGGGACGCAGCGCGCCAAGTACCTGTTCCGCGTCGCCCGTGTCCTGCAGGAGCGCGCCCGCGAGTTCGCGGTGCTGGAGACGATCGACGGCGGCAAGCCGATCAAGGAGTCCCGCGACGTCGACCTGCCGCTGGCCGCCGCGCACTTCTTCTATTACGCCGGCTGGGCCGACAAGCTCGACTACGCCTTCCCGGGCCGCTCGCCCCGGCCGCTCGGGGTCGCCGCGCAGGTGATCCCCTGGAACTTCCCGCTGCTGATGGCCGCCTGGAAGCTCGCCCCGGCGCTGGCCGCCGGCAACACGGTGGTCCTCAAGCCGGCCGAGACCACCCCGCTCACGGCTCTGCTCCTCGGCCAGGTCCTGGAGCAGGCCGAGCTGCCGCCCGGTGTGGTCAACATCCTCACCGGCGCGGGCGCGACCGGCGCGGCGCTGGTCGCCCATCCCGACGTGGACAAGGTCGCCTTCACCGGCTCCACCGAGGTCGGCAAGGCGATCCAGCGCACCCTCGCCGGGTCCGGCACGCGCCTCACCCTGGAGCTGGGCGGCAAGGCCGCCAACATCGTCTTCGACGACGCCCCGATCGACCAGGCGATCGAGGGGATCGTCAACGGCATCTACTTCAACCAGGGCCACGTCTGCTGCGCCGGCTCCCGCCTGCTGGTCCAGGAGTCCATCGCCGAGCCGCTGATCGCCAAGCTCAAGCGCCGCATGGCCACCCTGCGGGTCGGCGACCCGCTCGACAAGAACACCGACGTCGGCGCGATCAACTCCCGCCAGCAGCTCGACAGGATCGAGGAGCTGGTCGCAAGCGGCGAGGCGGAGGGCGCCGAGCTGTACCAGTCCCCGTGCGACCTGCCCGCCCGCGGCTTCTGGTTCCGCCCCACGGTCTTCACCGGCGTCGCCCAGTCCCACCGCATCGCCCAGGAGGAGATCTTCGGCCCGGTCCTGTCGGTGCTGACCTTCCGCACCCCCGCCGAAGCCGTCGAGAAAGCCAACAACACCCCCTACGGCCTCTCCGCCGGCGTCTGGACCGACAAGGGCAGCCGCATCCTCGACCTCGCCAGCCGCCTCCGCGCCGGCGTCGTCTGGGCCAACACCTTCAACCGCTTCGACCCCACCAGCCCCTTCGGCGGCTACAAAGAATCCGGCTTCGGCCGCGAGGGCGGCCTCCACGGCCTCGCTCCCTATCTGGATCTGTCATGAGGAGGCACTGACCGTGGCTGACGAGGAGCGGCTCGAGGTGCGCAAGACCTACAAGCTGTTCATCGGGGGGAAGTTCCCGCGGACCGAGTCGGGGCGGTCGTATCTGGTGACTGAAGGCAAGGGCGGGAAGCCGCTGGCCAACGCGTGCCGAGCCTCGCGGAAGGACGTGCGGGACGCGGTGGTGGCGGCGCGGGCGGCGTTTCCCACCTGGGCGGGGATGACCGCCTACAACCGGGGCCAGATCCTCTACCGGATCGCGGAGATGCTGGAGGGCCGGCGTGAGCAGTTCGCCGACGAGGTCAGCCGCTCCGAGGGCCGCAGCCGCAAGGCCGCCGGCGCGGAGGTCGGCAAGGCGATCGACCGGTGGGTCTGGTACGCCGGGTGGGCGGACAAGCTCGCCCAGGTGTTCGGGTCTTCCAACCCGGTCGCTGGACCGTACTTCAACTTCTCGGTCCCCGAGCCGACCGGCGTGGTCGGGGTGGTCGCCCCACCGGACTCCTCGCTGCTCGGGCTGGTGTCGCGGCTCGCGCCGGTGATCGCCGGCGGCAACACCGCCGTGGTGCTCGCCGCCGAGCAGCGGCCCCTGCCGGCGATCACGCTGGCGGAGGTGCTGGCCACCAGCGACCTCCCCAGCGGGGTGGTGAACCTGCTCACCGGCTTCACCGCCGAGCTGATCGGGCCGCTGGCCGCCCACATGGACGTCAACGCGCTCGACCTGGCCGGCCTCGACCTGGCCCTGTTCCGCGACGCGGAGCTGGCCGCCGCCGAGAGCGTCAAGCGGGTGGTCGCGCCCGTCAACCTCCCCGCCAAGGCCTGGCTCGACGACGCCAGCGGCCAGGATCCCTACTGGATCGCCGCGTTCCTGGAGACCAAGACCGTCTGGCACCCCATCGGTGGGTGAGCGGGCGTGTGCGGCCGGGCGGATATGCTCACGCTTCGCTGGGTAGGAACGGCGTGACTGTTCCGCCCTGCCGCCGGCCGAGCGTGCACGCGAGCGATGCGACGCGGTCGACGAGCGGCCGGCGGAGACGACCGCATGGGGGCCCGACCGCCGCATGGCCAGAACCCGAAGCAGGAGCAGACCCCGGCGAAGAAGCCGAAGTCCGCGGCGCCGGAGCCGCGGCTCGAACCTGGGCGCGGCCCTGGCCGTCCTGCTGGTGGTGTTCGGGCTCTGGTGGGTCGGATCCGACGTCTTCAACCGCGCTGGGCCGAACATCGGCAAGGGCCTCCCCAGGCTCCCGACCCTCAGCACAACAGCAACGACCACCCAGCGCGGCGGGACCCACGGCCGCGAGACGGCCGCCGCCAACATCCAGACCATCCAACGCCTCGGCGGCAAGGTCGACTACGGCAAGATCGACCCGGTCACCGGCCAGCGCAGCGGCATCGTCGCCGTCATCACCCCGGCGATGGTCCGGGCGACCGCGAACGACCAGCTCGGCTCCGAACCCGACCCGTCGATCCACCCGCCCGGCTGGGACCAGCTCCCGTCCCGCAACCGCGCCCGCGGGCACCTGTTCGGCCGCCAGCTCGGCGGCTCCGGCGAGAACCCGGCCAACCTCGTCACCCTCTACCAGGAGCGCGCCAACACCCCCGTCATGCGCGACTACGAAACGACGGTCGCCGACGCGGTCCGCGGCGGCCAGACGGTCCACTACGAGGTCACGCCGCTCTACGCCAGCCCCACCGACACCGGCCCGCCGCGGGCGGTTCGCCTGCGCGCCCAGGGCGACCACGGCTTCCGCCTCGACGTGGAGATCGCCAACACCCCGCAGGCCGCCGTCAAGGTCAACGTCGCCCCGGCCCCGACCCCTTGACGCGACGCGAGGCGAGCTGAGCTGAGGTGACCCAGTGACCGATCCGCTGCCGGTGCCGCTGCCGCCCTCGCTGGAGCGGCTCCACGCCCTGGTCCCACCACCGGACAAGCCGCTGGAGGCCGGCGCCCCCGAGCGCTGGCCCGAGATCGAGGCTCAGCTCGGCACCACCCTGCCCGAGGACTACAAGAAGTTCACCAACCTCTACGGCTCGGGCAAATTCGACGACTTCCTCTACCTCTTCAACCCGTTCGCCGCGCCCGGCAGCGGCGGCAACCTCGTCGCCGAAAAAGACGCGGTCCTCGCCGCCTACACCGAGACCCGGAGCAAATTCCCCGACAAATTCCCGCTCCCGCCGTTCCCCGAGCCCGGTGGGCTGCTGCCGCTCGGCCGCACCGACAACGGCAACGAGCTGTACTGGCTCACCGAAGGCGACCCGGGCGGCTGGGAGATCGCCCTCTTCGACGGCCGCGGCAGCCGCTACGAGCTGCACCCGCCCACCGTCACGGGATTCCTGGCCGGGCTCCTCTCCGGCGAACTGGAGACCACCCTGCTCCCGGCCGGGTTCCTCGACCAGCGCGAGCACAGCTTCGAGCCGTCCACCTGACCCCAGGCG
>DASWDC010000201.1:0-9253 GCA_036395655.1 Actinomycetota bacterium
TAGTCCATGAAATATGGCGCCGCCGTTCCCGGTGCGATCCGGATGAGCCCGTCCGCGCCGATCCCAAGGTGCCGGTCGCAGACCTGCCGCACGAACGCGGCATTGAGCGTGGAGCCGTAGCGGTCGTCCAGGTCCTCGATCACCACGAAGTCGTTGCCGGTTCCGTGCGCCTTGACGAACTCCAAGGTCATGCACGCTCCGTTGTCGTCATGGGTGTCGTCATGCGCCGCACCGGTGCGCTCACCCTCCCGTTCAGAGCTCCGTTTCGTACTGTTCCAGCGCCCAGGCCGCAAGCTCCGGCCCGGGGGGAAGGGTACTCCACTCGATCCGGCGGTCCCGCCGGAACCAGGCCAGCTGGCGGCGGGCATAGGCGCGGGTGCGGGCGACCACCGCCGCCAGCGCCGCCGCCAGCGCCGCGCCCTCCAGCGGCTCCCCCTCCGCTGCCGCCGCCTCCATCGCGTCGAGCAGTTCCTTGTAGCCGAGGGCCTGGCGGGCGGTGCGCGACAGCGGCTGGCGGGCGAGCCGCCGCACCTCCTCGACCAGGCCAGCGGCGACCATCGCCTCGACCCGCGCGGCCACCCGCTCCCGCAGGCAGTCCACACCGGGGTCCAGGCCGAGGACGGTCAGCCGGTACCGCGACGCCGGCTCGTCGATCGCCCCCGGGATCCGGAAGGAGGAGAACGGCTGCCCGGTCAGCTCGATCACCTCCAGCGCCCGCACGGTGCGGCGCAGGTTGGCCGGCTGGATGCGTGCCGCCGCCGCCGGGTCCTGGGCCTGGAGCCGTTGGTAGAGGGCGGGCAGGCCGACCGTTGCCGCCTCGACCTCCATGCGGGCGCGCACCGCCGGGTCGGTCGGCGGGAAGACAAAATCGTCGACGACCGCGTGGAAGTACAGGCCGGATCCGCCCACCAGCAGCGGCACCCGGCCGCGGCCGAGCACCTCCGCGATCGCCGCCCGGGCCAGCGGCTGGAAGCGGGCCACCGAGAACTCCTCGCCCGGATCGACCAGGTCGACCAGGTGATGCGGGACCAGGGCACGCTCCGCCGGGGTCGGTTTGGCGGTGCCGATGTCCATCTCGCGGTAGACCAGCATCGCGTCGGCGCTGACCACCTCGACCTCGGCGTCAAGGCGCGCGGCGAGCGCCAGGGCGAGTGCGGTCTTGCCGGAGGCGGTCGGGCCGACCAGTGCCAGCACCGGGCCGGGCAGGGGCATGGTCACGGTCACGGCGGCGCCGCCGCTCAGTGCGGCGCCGTCGCGGAAGCGGAAGTGGCGGTGGAGGTGAGCAGCGGCAGCGGCACCGCACCAGCGGGGAGCGGCCGGGATGGCGGGGCGATCCCGCAGGCCGCCGCCTCCTCCGTGGTCGTGACGGGGACGCGCCGTGGTCGGTGGGCGAGCACCGGCCCGGCGAGCAGGTGGTGCGGGGCGGCCTGCTCGACCCGGACGGTGACGAAGTCGCCGGGCGCGACCGTTTCTCCGCTGGGGGTGGAGGCCGGGGCTGGGAAGTGGCAGAGCTTGTTGCCGCGGGTCCGGCCGGACATCCGGGTCGGGTCGGTCTTGGAGCTGGCCCGCTCGACCAGCAGCTCGACCTCAGTGCCGACCAGGGCGCGGTTGCGTTCCAGGCTGATGCCCTCCTGGAGGGCGAGCAGGCGGCCGAAGCGCTCCCGGACCACCTCGGGCGGGACCGGGCCGGGCATAGTGGCGGCCTCGGTGCCGGGCCGGGGCGAGTACTGGAAGGTGAAGGCGGAGTCGAAGCGGGCCGCCTCGACGACCTCCAAGGTCTGAGCGAAGTCGTCCTCGGTCTCGCCGGGGAACCCGACGATGATGTCGGTCGAGAACGCCACGCCCGGGATCGCCGCACGGAGCTTGGCGAGGATCTCCAGGTAGCGGCGGCGCCGGTAGCCGCGCCGCATCAGCCGCAGGACCCGGTCGGAGCCGGACTGGAGCGGGAAGTGGACGTGCGCGCAGAGTGGCCGGCAGGCGGCCATGGCGTCGACCACGTCGTCGCGGAAGTCCTTGGGGTTCGGGCTGGTGAAACGCAGCCGCTCCAACCCCTCGACCTGGTCGAGGGCGCGCAGCAGGTCGCCGAACAGCTGCCGGTGGCCGGGCAGGTCGGTGCCGTAGGAGTTGACGTTCTGGCCGAGCAGGGTCACCTCGACCACCCCGGCACGGGCGAGCGCCTGGACCTCGGCGACCACGTCGCCGACGCGGCGGCTGCGTTCCTTGCCGCGCAGGGCCGGCACGATGCAGAAGGTGCAGGTGTTGTTGCAGCCGACGCTGATCGCGACCCACGCCGACCAGTCGCTGTCGCGCCGCACCGGCAGCGCCGAGGGGAAGCGCTGCATCTCGTCGAAGAACTCGGCCTGGGCGCGGCCCTGCTCCCGGGCGCGGCGCAGCAGCACCGGCAGGCTGCCGATGTTGTGGGTGCCGAAGACCACGTCGACCCAGGGGGCCTTGCGCAGGACCGTGCCCTGGTCCTTCTGGGCGAGGCAGCCGCCCACCGCGATCATCAGCCCGCGGCTGGCCTTGGCGGTGGCGAGGTGGCCGAGGGTGCCGTAGAGCTTGTTGTCGGCGTTCTCCCGCACCGCGCAGGTGTTGAGCACGACCAGGTCGGCGTCGTCGAGCCCGCTGGCCGGACGCATGCCCTCGGCTTCGAGCAGGCCGGCGATCCGCTCCGAGTCGTGCTCGTTCATCTGGCACCCGAAGGTGCGCACCAGGTACCGCTGGCGCTCCGGTCCCAGTTCTCCCAGTTCCAGGCTCATCAGGCGGCCATGCTACCGCGCCCACGCCGCGCCCACGCCGCGCCCACGCTGCCGCCAGGCCTCCCCGCCTCCGCTGCCTGTGTGGTTACTTCGCGTATTCGATGCTGCGGCTTTCGCGCACCACGGTGATCTTGATCTGGCCTGGGTACTGGAGTTCCTGCTCGATGCGCTTGGCGACGTCGCGGGCGAGGACCTGGGCGGCGACGTCGTCGCAGTCCTCGGGGCGGACCATGATGCGGACCTCGCGGCCGGCCTGCATGGCGAAGACCTTGTCGACGCCGGGGTAGCTGGCCGAGATCTCCTCCAGGCGGCCGAGGCGCTTGACGTAGGACTCCAGGGTCTCGCGGCGGGCGCCGGGGCGGCCGCCGGAGATGGCGTCGGCTGCCTGGCAGACGACCGCCTCGACGGTCCGCTGCTCGACCTCGCCGTGGTGGGCCTCGATGGCGTGGACGACCTCGGGTGCCTCCTTGAGGCGGCGGGCCAGCTCCGCGCCGATGATGGCGTGGGACCCCTCGACCTCATGGGTGAGCGCCTTGCCGATGTCGTGCAGGAACCCGCAGCGTTTGGCGAGCTGGACGTCCATGCCCAGCTCGGCGGCCATGATCCCGGCGAGGTGGGCGGTCTCGACCAGGTGCCGGAGCACGTTCTGGCCGTAGGAGGTGCGGTACTTGAGGCGGCCGAGCACCCGGATCAGCTCGGGGTGCAGGTCGGTGATGCTGACCTCCAGGCAGGCGTCCTCGCCAGCGCGGCGGACCTCGCTTTCAACCTCGACCTTGGCGCGTTCGTAGGTTTCCTCGATGCGGGCGGGGTGGATGCGGCCGTCGGAGACGAGCTTCTCCAGGGTGAGGCGGCCGACCTCGCGCCGCACCGGGTCGAAGCAGGACAGCAGCACGGCCTCGGGGGTGTCGTCGATGATCAGGTTGACGCCGGTGACCGCCTCGTAGGCGCGGATGTTGCGGCCTTCGCGGCCGATGATCCGGCCCTTCATGTCGTCGGAGGGCAGCGGCAGGACCGCCACGGTGGACTCCGAGGTCTGCTCCGAGGCGATCCGCTGGATCGCCAGGGTGACGATCTTGCGGGCGCGCCGGTCGGCCTCTTCGCGCGCCTGCTGCTCGAGGTCGCGGACCAGGCCCATGGCGTCCCGCTTGGCCTCCTCCTCGATCTGCTTGATCAGCAGGAGCTTGGCCTCGCTGGCGGTCATGGCGGCGATCTGCTCCAGCCGGCGTCGCTGCTCCTCGGCGGCGGCTTCCAGGTCGCGGCGCAGCGCCTCAGCGGATTCCTCACGTTCGTGCAGGCTCGCCTCGCGCCGGTCGATCAAGCCCGCCTTGTCCTCAAGCGCCTCCTCCCGGCCGAGCAGCCGTGCCTCGCGGCGCTGTACCTCGGTGAAGCGGCTCCTGGCCTCGGCTTCTGCCTCGGCGCGGAGTTTGAGTGCGTCGCCCTCCGCCTCCTGGCGGAGCTGGAGGGCGGCGTCGCGCGCTTCGACCGCTGCTTCCCGTCTGGAGGTCTCCGCCTGCCGTCGTGCGTCCTCAAGAACTGCTTTGGCCTGATCCTCGGCCGAGCCGAGCAGGTTGGCCGCGTGCTTGCGCTCCAGGGTCGTGCCCACGGCGAAGCCAACGCCCGCGCCGACGACGACCGCTCCCAAAATCCCAAAGAGAATGCCGGGTTCCACCACGGCCTCCTTTGCGCTCCATCCGGCCGGGACATCCAGCCGGTTTCAGGCCGCTTCGGCCGTGGCCGCATCCATTGGCCATAGAACGGCAAACGCGCCGAGCGGCCGCCCGGCGCTACTGAGACACCCTTGATTACGACGCGAAGGCCGCGTCCGACAGGACGATCGTCGATGAGCCAGAGGCGACGCCTCTGCCCCCAAAGCAGCTAGTCCGGTGGACGGGTCGACGTAGCAAGGTTTACGTAATCATAGGTTGAGCTCGGCAAGACCGGGCGAACCCAGGGTAGGCCGGCAACCCTGCGTGGTCAAGGAACAGCAGGTCAGAGGCTTGTCAAACCCCTGGATCCCGTCAGGACGGGTGAATCACTCGAATCCGAGCAGATCGCCTACTACAGAGTGGATAACCTCGGTTGCGTAGCCCCGTCGGGCCAGATATGCCGCAAGGCGGCGGAATTGCGTCGCGGGGCTGAGCCCGCCGAGCTGGGCCAGCCGCGCCTCGGCGACCTGCCGGCAGCGCTCGACCCGATCCTCGGCGGGCATCGCCTCGCCGGCTTTGCGGGCCGCGAGCGCCGGATCGACGCCGCGCTCGCGCAGTTCGAGCGCGACCGCGGCGGCGTCCATCCCGCGTGCCGCCCGGCTTTCGGCCAAGGCGGCGGCGAAGGCGTCGTCGTCGACCAGCCCGACCGCCATCAGCCGCTCCAACGCCGCCGCCACCGCTCCGGCCTCGAAGCCGCGCTGGCCGAGCCGCTGCTCCAATTCCGCCTGGCTCCGCGCTCGCACGGTCAGCAGCCGCAACGCGGCGGCGTAGGCCGCGTCCCCCGACGCGGCCTGGTCGCCGTCCAAGCCTGCCCCGGCCCGCTGCTGCACTGGCCGGGACCTGACTACCCGCCGTTCCGCCACCATGTCACCCAGTCGACGGTCAGCGCGAGGCCGAGCCACGCTTGCCCTTCCCGTCCGAGCTCGGCTTGGGGACCGCGGGCACGGGCGCCTCAGTCAGCACCATGGCGACGTTCTCGTCTCCGCTCAGGCTCTCCGGCTCCGGTGGCATCCCGATCCCCAGTTGGGCCTTGATCTTGCCCTCGATCTCTCGCGCCAGCTCAGGGTTGTCCCGCAGGAAGTTGCGGGCGTTCTCCCGCCCCTGCCCGAGCTGGTCACCTTCGTAGGTGAACCAGGCTCCGGACTTCTTGATCAGCCCGACGTCCACGCCGACGTCGAGCAGGCTGCCCTCCTTGGAGATACCCTGGCCATACATGATGTCGAACTCCGCCTGCTTGAACGGCGGCGCGACTTTGTTCTTCACGACCTTCACGCGGGTCCGGTTCCCGACCACGTCCGGGCCGTCCTTCAGCGACTCGATTCGGCGCACGTCAAGCCGGACCGAGGCGTAGAACTTCAGCGCGCGGCCGCCAGACGTCGTCTCGGGAGACCCGAAGAGGACGCCGACCTTCTCACGCAACTGGTTGATGAAGATCGCGGTGGTCTTCGACTTGGAGATCGTGCCGGCGAGCTTGCGGAGGGCTTGGCTCATGAGGCGGGCCTGGAGGCCGACGTGGGAGTCGCCCATTTCGCCCTCGATCTCAGCGCGGGGGACCAGCGCGGCGACGGAGTCAATCACGACGACGTCGATGGCGCCGGAGCGGATCAGCATGTCGGCGATCTCAAGGGCCTGCTCGCCGGTGTCGGGCTGGGAGATCAGCAGCTCGTCGGTGTTGACGCCGAGGTTGCGGGCGTAGGTGACGTCGAGGGCGTGCTCGGCGTCGATGAAGGCGGCGATGCCGCCGAGCCGTTGCGCCTCGGCGATGATGTGCAACGCCACGGAGGTTTTACCGGCTGATTCCGGGCCGTAGATTTCGACCACGCGGCCACGGGGGACGCCACCGATGCCGAGAGCGAGGTCGAGGGCGAGACTGCCGGTCGGGATCGCCTCGATGGGGGCGGCGGGGCCGTCGATGCCCATGCGCATGACCGCGCCCTTGCCGAATTGTTTCTCGATCTGGAGCAGGGCGACTTCCAGTGCTTTTTCGCGCTCCACGGTCCCTCCCCGGACGCTGCCGTTCCGAGCAGTATAGGTCGTGGCCATGACATTCCTTTCGTGGTCTGCGGCGGTTGCTGGCCGGCTAAAGGTCGGGGCAGTGGGAGGCTCCGCCCAGCGGGTGGGAGCACCCTACTACGAACGTCTGTTCGCCACAATGATCATAGACCGAACTGTGGACAACCAATTCCCCGGGGGGATCAAGACGTTCGGGTGGCACGGTCCCGCGGCCGGCAGGACCACGGCCGATCCCATGGTGGCCGCGGGGCCCCCCGATGGGTCAGGGCTGCTCGGTGGGCTGCCGCGCGACCTCGCCGCCGAGCGGGAAGCTGCGGACCACCTGGTAGCGGGCGCCGGTGCGGCTGATGATGCTGCGGTAGCAGCACAGCTCGCGGGCCCGCCAGCCGGGGCTCTGGGCGCTGGCCGCGGTGACCAGCTCGATCACCGGCTCGGGCAGCGGTGCGGGCTGCGGCAGCCGAGCCAAGGTCAGGTGCGGGACCAGGTCGCGATCCTCGAAGCGCAGGCCGGCCTCGCGGCAGGCGGCGGCCAGCGCCGCCGCGAGGGTGACCAGCGTCTCGAACTCGCTGGCGACACCAGCCCACAGCACCCGAGCCCGGCGCGGGTTCGGGAAGGCCCCAGCGCCGTGGAGCTGGAGGTTGGCGGGTTGGGCGGCGGCCGCGGCGGTCTCGCCGACGCCGACGACGGCGGCGGCCTCCTCGGCGCGGACGTTGCCGAGGAACGCCAGGGTCAGATGCCAGCCGCTCGCCACCGGCAGGCGGGCGCCGGGGAGGGCCCGGCCGAGCTCCGGCAGCAGCGCCTCCAGCGGCGCCCGGGTCGGTCCTGGCACCGGCACGGCAAAGAACAACCTGCCGGTGAGCAGGTCCGGGTCGGAGAACGAGAACGACGACGAGGCCCGGCTCATGGCACCCTCACGCTCACGCCTTGCCTTCGAGGCGGCGGCGGACCAGGTCGAGGGCGGTGGTGGTGGCCCAGGCGCGCACCTGGGCGCGGTCGCCGGGGGCGCGGGTGCTGCGGGTCACGGTGCCGTCCGGGTCGGCGACGCCGAGGCAGAAGCTGCCGACCGGCTTGTTGTCCTGCTCGGTGGGGCCGGCGACGCCGGTGGTGGCGATGCCGACGCCTGCGCCGAACAGGCGCCGCACGCCCTCGGCCATGGCACCCGCGACCGGCTCGCTGACCGGCCCATGCTCGGCGAGCAGGGCGGCGTCGACGCCCAGCAGCTCGGCTTTGGCGTCGGTGGCGTAGACGACGACCCCGCCGAGGTAGTAGTCGCTGGCGCCGGCGGCGGCGGTGATGCGGCCGCCGGCCAGGCCGCCGGTGAGTGACTCGGCGCTGGCGAGGGTCTGCCCGGCGGCGCGCAACAGCCGCCCGACGGCCGCCTCCAGGGTCTCATCGTCGAGACCGTAGACGAGGTCGCCGAGCTCCTTGCGGACCGCCTCCTCGACCGGCGCGATGGTGGCGAGAGCCTGCTCGCGGGTGGCCCCGACGGTGGTGAGCCGCACCCGGACCTCGCCGGGGCTGGCCAGGTAGGCGAGCGTCACCCCGGCCTCCTCGCCCATCGACTCCCACAGGGGGGTGAGCCGCTCGGCCAGGGCCGACTCCCCCAACCCGGCGGTGCGCAGGGTGCGCGAGACGATCGCGCGGCCCTCCCCCGCCCGGGCGGCGAGATCCGGCAGCACCACCCGTTCGAGCATGCCCTCCATTTCGCGGGGGACGCCGGGGACCGCGTAGAGCGGCTTGCCGCCGACCTCGATGATCAGGCCGGGCGCGGTGCCGCGCGGGTTGTCGATGGCGCGTGCGCCCTCTGGCACGTCGGCCTGGCGCAGGTTCATCTCGGGCATGGCCCGGCCGAGCCGCTGGAACTTCTGCCGGAGGAAGTCTTCGATCTCGGGCCGCCTGATCAATGGCACGCCGAGGGCCGCGGCCAGGCCCTCCCTCGTGATGTCGTCCTGGGTCGGACCGAGACCTCCGGTGGCGATCACCACGTCGGCGCGGGAGAGGGCCAGGGAGAAGGCCTCGCGGATGCGATCCTCGTTGTCCCCCACCGCCTGGTGGTACACCACGTCCACGCCGATCTCGCCCAGCCGCTCGGAGATCCACTGCGCGTTGCTGTTCGAGATCTGGCCGAGGAGGATCTCCGTTCCGACCCCGACGATCTCGGCCCTCATCGCGGTGCGGGGGCGGCCGGCGCGCGGAGCCACCGCGTTCCCCGAACCAGGTACTCGAGGCCGGTGGCCGCCGTCAAAGCGATGGCCACGACGAGCACCGCCAGCCGGGCACCGTGCGCCGACGGCCCCAACGGCAGCACGTAGAGCGTGATAGCCGTGAGCTGCAACGTGGTCTTGAGCTTCGCCGACCGAGAGGCCGGGAGGGCGATCCCCCGCAGCCCGAGTACCACGCGAAGCACCGAGATTGCCGCCTCGCGAACGAGGAAGATCGCCAGCGCCCACAGGGGGAACTCACCCATCGAGGCCAGCGTGATGATCGGGGCCGCCACGAGAACCTTGTCCGCCAGGGGGTCCAGCCACTGTCCTGTGCGCGACACCGACCCGTACCGGCGGGCGATGTATCCGTCGACGCCGTCGGTCGCACCACCTAGCACGAACAGCACGGCGGCGGCGTCCCTGTCCCCGTCCCCGGCCAGGATCAGCCACACGATGGCCGGGACGAGCAATATGCGGAGCGCGGAGATCACGTTCGGCCAGCCGAACCCGAACGGGCTCAGCGAGCCAGCTGCGCCGGCCGCCTCCCGCTCGCTCACCGGCTCACGGGGTC
>DASWDC010000202.1:0-3753 GCA_036395655.1 Actinomycetota bacterium
ATTACCGACGGCGGGTTGCTCGGGTTGACCAGGAACAGCGCCTTGACCGACGGGTCGGCGAGCTTGTCCAGCTCGCTGTCGGGATACTGCCAGGTGTGGAAGCCGTCCTGGCTGGTGCGGGTGGCCCGCAGCTCCAGCACGTCGAAGCGGTAGCGCTCCAGGCGCGGGATCTCGAGGTAGGGGGTGAAGATCGGCGCCATGATGGCGATCTTGTCGCCGGTGTGCAGCAGCTGGTTGGTCGCCAGCGAGTCGAAGATGTAGCACATCGCGGCGGTGCCGCCCTCGGTGGCGAACAGGTCGAAGGGGACCCGCGGCGGCTTGCCGGCGCAGACCTCCTTGACCAGGTAGGTGTGGACCACCCGCTCGGCGCAGCGGAGCATGCGGTCGGGCACCGGGTAGTTGTCGCCGATGATCCCGTCGGTCAGCTCGTGGACGAAGGTGTCGGCGTCCAGGCCGAGCTTGGTCGTGGCGTAGGCGACCGCGCGGCGCAGCAGGTCGGCGCCGGGGTCGCGGTCGTTGGCGTCGAGGAAGGCAGCGAGCCGGGCGGCGATGCCGTCGCGCCCCGGCATGCCGCCCAGGCCCGGCCACTCGTCCCAGTCCCGCCGCGCCTCCTCCAGCCCGAAGCGGCCCAGCAGGAAGAAGGCAGCGCGCGGGGTGGTGGCGGTCCAGTTCGGGTTGCCGCGGCCGGCGTTCAGCATGGTGGCCGCGCTGGCCCGCTGGTGCTCCTCGGCCAGCTCGATCAGCTTGGACTTCAGCTCGAAGGGGCTGAGCTGCTGCAGCTCACGCTCCTGCTGGCGGGAGAGGTGCTGCGGGTCCTTGTCCCTGCGGGTGGTGGTCATGCGCGAGCCCCCGGTCGAGTGGCGCCCCAGCCGCTGCTGGATGTCTGGCAACCAAATCGACGCGGGAAGGCAAGCGCTTGATCTCCTCCCGTCGGGACCGAGGAGGCTCGGCGGGATATCTGGCTATTTGTCGCCAGCCTGCGCTGGCGACCTCGGCACTAGCCCCAGCCTCAGCGTCAGCCTCTGCCGCTGGCGCGGCGGGTCGGGGTGACCGGCGCCCGCTCGATGGCGTGGCTGGGCCGGGAGGCGGAATGCGCGCCCTGCAGCGCCTGGGTGGGCTGGTCCCGGTGGGTGGCCGACGCCTGGTCCCGCTGGTCGTGCCGTGCCGAGGGCGCCGTCTCGGCGGCCGTGGCCGTGCCCCCGCTGGCGCTGGGACCGCCGCCCTGGCCCTTGCCGGCCGGCGCCTGCTCCTGCGGTGCGCGGGCGGGGTCCGCCGCCGGCTCCTCGTGGCCGCCGTCGCCCCTGGCCGCGAGCACGTCGCCCAGCTCGCCGTGGACTTGGCTGAGGTGGCGCAGCAGGCTGTCGTGGATGTCCTGGAGCTGGTCGGCCTCGGCCTCGGTCGCGGCGCGCTCCTCCTCGGCCTCGCGGCGGATGCGCTCGGCCAGGGTGCGGGCCTCGGCCAGCATCCGGCGGGCGTCGGCGTCGGCTCCCGCGCGGACCTGCTCGGCGTCGTGCTCGGCGGCGGCGAGCATCCGGTCCCGCTGCCGGCCAGCCTCAGCGAGGCGCTGGGCGGCCTCCCGGTCGAGCTGCTCGGCCTGCTGCTCGGCGGCGTCGACCAGGTCGGAGGACTGCGCCTGGGCGTCGGCGACGATCCCGTCCGCGCGGACCTGCGCCTCCTCGACCAGCCGCTCGGCGGACATGCCGGCCTGCTCGAGGACGCGGGCGGCCTGCGCGCCGAGGTGCTCGAAGGTGGGCGGCGGCTGGTTGCGGGCGGGGCTGATCTCCAACTGCATCTGCGCCATGTGCCGCTCGGCCTGGTCGGCTCGCTGGCGCTCGCCCTCCAGGTTTGCGGCCAGCTCCTCGACGTAGGCGGTGACCTGCTGGCGATCGTAGCCGCGCAGCACCACCGGGAAGTTCGGCAGCTCGGTCGCGTCCCGCGACCGGTCGGTGGTGTCCGGCTCGAACACGCTCATGTGGGCTCTCCCTGAAGATAAGACAGAAACACGGCATACATGCAAAAGCGCGTCGTATCGAGCGTGCCTCCCGACTCGACCATATAGCCCGGATCGGGAGAGAGCGGTCGCCTGGCTCAGAACTTCGCTGCGGGGGAATTGTCCCGTCCAAGCCTGGCCCGTGGCAAATCCGTTGAGCATGACATTCCCGCTAAGTTCAGCTCCTGACCAATATGGCCGAACCAATCAGAAACGAGCAGGAGGCTGTGTGTCCGGCACGTTCAGTGTCCCCCTGCCAGTGGACCTCGCCGCCGTTGGGATCGGCGCGGTGCAGGGGGCGGTGTTTGGCAACCGCATGGCGCGCGAGCGCCACATCGACCTCGTCGGCATCGCCAGCATCGGCATCGCCACCGGCGTCGGCGGCGGCATGCTTCGCGACCTGCTGCTGGAGACGCAGGTCGCAGCGCTCGGCTCCAACCGCTACCTGGCGACCGCGGTGCTCGCCGCCCTGGTCGGCATGCTCTTCGCCGACCTGGTCAACCGCATGGAGCTGGCGGTGGTCGCGATCGATGCGGCCTCGCTTGGGATCTGGGCCGCGGTCGGTACCTACAAGGCGAACGGCTTCGGCCTCGGCGTGGTCCCAAGCGTGTTCGTCGGCGTGATCGCCTGCACCGGCGGAACCATCATCCGCGACCTGCTGCTGCGCACCGAGGTCTCGGTGGTGCGGGTCGGGTCGTTCTATTCGATCGCCGCCCTCGGCGGCAGCACCACCTTCCTGGCGGTGGAGCGCCTCTCCGACAGCGCCACCGCCGCGGTCGCGGCGATCCTGGTCACCTTCGGGCTTCGGATGCTCGCCTACTTCTTCGGCTGGCGGACGCCCCGCTCCCGAGCCCTTCCCATCCCCCACGGCGGCGCCAAGGACAAGCACGAGGACAAGGGCAAGGATCACCGCCAGCAGCCGCCGGTGACCGGAACGGCGCTAGCCTGTCCGTCATCGCGGGGATACGCGGGTGCGAGGAAGGAGGCGTGCTGGATGGACGCGAGGATCAGCCTCCGGGTGGACGGGCTCGTGCGGGACGTGATCGTGGACACCCGGACCAGCCTGCTGGACCTGCTGCGCGAGCACCTCGGGGTGACCGGCCCGAAGAAGGGCTGCGACCAGGGCCAGTGCGGCGCCTGCACGGTCCTGCTCGACGGGCGGCGGGTGAACAGCTGCCTGGCCCTGGCGGTGGCGCACGACGGCGGCGAGGTCGCCACCGTCTCGGGGCTGGCCGCCCTGGCCCAGGCCCAGGCCGGCGCGCACGACGGCGATGGCGACGGCGACGGCGATGGCGACGGCGACCGTGACGGCGAGGCGGCGGCGGCGCTGCATCCGCTGCAGCGGGCGTTCATCCGCCACGACGCGTTCCAGTGCGGCTACTGCACTCCCGGCCAGCTCTGCTCGGCGGTGGGGATGCTGGCCGAGGTCGCCGCGGGCTGGCCGAGCGTGGTGAGCGCGGACCTGTGCGCGCCGGGCCCGGCGGCGCTGGATGAGGCCGAGATCCGTGAGCGGATGAGCGGCAACCTGTGCCGCTGCGGCGCATACGTGTCCATCGTCCAGGCGGTCGCGCGGGCTGCGCAGGCCGACTCCGGCGGTACCGCTGAGACCACCGGGACCAAGGAGGCCGCGGCATGAGGGAGTTCGGCTATCAGCGGGTCTTCGACGTGCCCGGAGCGGTCGCCGTGCTCGGCGCCGCCCCGGACGCACGCTTCCTGGGCGGCGGCACCAATCTCATCGACCTGATGAAGGCCGGGGTGGAGCG
>DASWDC010000203.1:0-3565 GCA_036395655.1 Actinomycetota bacterium
CGGCCTCACCACCGCGCCAGCCGCGGAGGCGCCCAAGGGTGCCAAGCTGGTCATTCTCGCCGTGCTGGACGACGAGCTGCCGTCGCTGATCACCGCCCTGGCGGCCGAGGGCGCCTTCGAGCCCGGCCAGGCGGTGATCCACACCGCCGGCGTCGACGGCCCGGAGCTGCTCACCCCGGCCAGCGCCATCGGCGCGCTGATCGCCGCCTGCCACCCGGTGCAGACGTTCACCGATGACCTCGACGCCACCCTCGGACGCATCCCCGGGACCGTCTGGGGCGTGACCGGCGATCCAGTCGGCCGGGAGATGGTGGTCATGCTCGGCGGCCGGCCCATGGACGTGCCGGCCTCGGGACGGGTCCGCTACCACGCCGCCTTGGTGCTCGCCGCCAACGGCGCCGCCGCGCTGGCCGCCAGTGCCGCCGACATCCTCAGGGCCGGGGGTCTGATCGACCCGGCGGCGGTGGTCGGCCCGCTGATCCATGCCAGCGTCGACTCCGCCCTCGCCACCGGGCAGGCTGGCATGTCGGGGCCGTGGGTGCGGGGGGAGGGCCGCACCGTCGGCATGCACACCGAGGCGCTCGCCCGCAAGCAGCGGGTGATCAAGGTCTACGCGGCGCTCGCCCGCCTGGTCGCCGACCGCGCCGCCGCCGCCGGCCGCCTGGACCCGGAGGCCCGCCGCCGGGTCGAGGCCGCCCTGCAGAGCAGCGACGGCGAGGACTCGCGCGAGCGGCTGGAGCTGCTGCGAAGGGTGGCGCGGCGTGCGCGCGGCCGAGAGCAGCGCTGAGCTGGCCGCCGCCACCGCCGAAATCCGCGAGGGCGGCGGCCGGGTCGGCCTCGTTCCCACCATGGGTGCGCTGCACGCGGGCCACCGCGCCCTGCTCGCCCAGGCGCGGCGGGAACGCGACTTCGTGGTCGCCTCGATCTTCGTCAACCCGTTGCAGTTCGGACCGGGCGAGGACCTCGCCAGCTACCCGCGCGACCGGGAACGCGACCTCGCCGTCCTCGAGGAGGAGGGCGCCGACCTCGCCTTCGTCCCGCCGGAGCGCGAGGTCTGGCCAGATGGCGAGCCCGCGGTGCGTCTCGCCGTGGGCGGCACGCTCGGCACCACCCTGGAGGGCGCCCACCGCCCCGGCCATCTCGACGGGGTCGCCACGGTGGTGGCCAAGCTGCTGCACCTGGTCGGCCCGAGCGCGGCGTATTTCGGGCAGAAGGACGCCCAGCAGCTCGCCATGATCCGCCGCATGGTCGCCGACCTCGCCTTCCCGCACGAGGTCGTGGCCGTCCCCACCGTCCGCGAGCACGACGGGCTGGCTCTCTCCTCCCGCAACGCCTACCTGTCGCCGCTGGAGCGGGTTACCGCCGGCGCCCTCTACCGGGCGCTGCAGGCCGGCAGGGCCGCCTGGCACGCCGGCAAGACCCAGGCGGCCGAGGTAGAGGGCGCCGCCCGGACCCTGCTGGCGGCGACCGCCGGCGTCGACGCGCAGTACGTCGCCCTGGTCGAGCCGGACGACTTCCGCCCCGCCGAAGCGGCCCGCGCCGGCCAGATCCTCGCCACCGCCGCCCGGGTCGGCCCCGCGCGCCTGATCGACAATGTCATCCTGAGCAACGAACAAGAGGGGTGGCCCTGATGCTGCTCGCGATCGACGTCGGCAACACCGAGATCACCATCGGCGTGTTCGACGGCGACACCCTGGTCCAGCACTGGCGCGCCGCCACGGTGGCTGAGCGCACCGCCGACGAGACCGCACTGCTGCTGTCCGGGTTCCTCGGCCAGGAGGGCCTGGACCTCAGCACCAAGATCAGCGGGGTGGCCGTCTCCTCAGTGGTGCCGGCGGTCACCGCGGCGCTGCGCGAGATGGTGCGCCGCTACTGCGCCGGCTTCGAGGCGCTGGTGATCGAGCCGGGCGTGCGCACCGGCCTGTCGATCCTGGTGGAGAACCCGCGCGAGGTCGGCGCCGACCGGGTGGTCAACACCGCCGCCGCGTTCGCCGCCTACGGCGGCCCGGCGGTGGTGGTCGACTTCGGCACCGCCACCACCTTCGACGCCGTCTCCGAGCGCGGCGAGTACCTCGGCGGGGCGATCGCGCCGGGCATCCAGATCTCCACCAACGCCCTGGCCACCCACACCGCCCAGCTCCACCGGGTCGAGCTGGTCGCGCCCCGCTCGGTGGTCGGCAAGAGCACCACCGAGTGCCTCCAGTCCGGCATCGTCTACGGCTTCGCCGGCCAGGTGGACGGCATCGTCCGCCGGATGGTCGCCGAGCTGGGCGGCCAGGTCACCGTGATCGCCACCGGCGGCCTCGCCAGCGCCGTACTGGCCGCCTGCGAGACCATCCAGTGCCACGACCCGTGGCTGACCCTGCAGGGCCTGCGCATCGTCTACGGCCGCAACCAGAGCCCTCCGCAGGCGCCGGCCGCCGGTCAGGGTCGCGACCGTGAGCCAACGGCCTGACCGGCGGCCTGATCGGGTTGCCGGCCGGCCGCTGTCGCCGCGGGCGTTCCGGACCTTCGGCATCGAGGCGGTGGTGCTCGGCTCGCCGACCCGGCAGGAGGGCTTGCTCCGCCGCGACGGCGTGGCGCTGTGGCGGCGCCTGGACGCCCACGCACCCCTCTTCGACCGGGTCGCTGACGAGACGCCGGAGGGCGTGGCGGGCGCGGTGAGCGCCGCTGCGGGGCTGCTCCCGATCCGGGTGGTGACCGCCGCCACGCCAGGGCGTGACCGCGGCATGCGCGTCCCGGCGCTCGGCGAGCGCGCCACCCGCGCCCTCCAGCTGGCCAGCGGGCCGCCACCGCGGGCCGGCTGGCTGTTGCTGGTCGACGAGGGGCCGGGGGAGACCTGGCTCTACCTCGCCGACGAGCAGGATCCCGCCGACGCCCTGCGGGAGTTCCTCGGCCGCCGTGGCCGCACCGACTTCGGACGGGTCCGGCGCCGCTCCCGCGCCGGCGGGCTCGGCAGCGCCGGCCTGCTGCTCGGCCTGGTCCTGATCGTCTGGTCGGGCGCCCTCGGCCTCGGCCTGGCCGGGCAACTGCTGGGCGTGGCCGCGCTGTTCGGGTCGATCACGGCGCTGGTCCGCGCCCGCCCCCGGTGAGGTGCCTGCCCAAGCTCCAAAGATGGGTAGGATTCGAGGCGAACGTAGCGACCATCCGGAGGAAAAGAACCAGTGGCCGACCCTGAGTACCCGTCCGAGGCCGAGCACCGTTCCGCCGTGGAGCAGGCGCGGCGCGACAAGCTCGCGAGGCTGCGCAAGGCCGGGGTTGACGCCTACCCGGTTGGCTTCGAGCGCAGCCACACCCTGGCGCAGGTGGCCGAGGGCTGGAAGGACCTGGCCGCTGGCGAGGAGTCCGACGACGTCGTTTCGGTGGCAGGGCGGATCGTGCTGAAGCGTTCCATGGGCAAGCTCGGTTTCTGGACGCTGCGGTACGGCGACGACGAGCTGCAGGTGATGCTGAACCAGGCGGTCCTCGGCCCCGAGCGGTTCGGCTTCGCCGAGGAGCTCGACGCGGGTGACTGGGCGGGTGTCGAAGGGCCGGTGATCCGCACCCGGCGGGGCGAGCTGTCGGT
>DASWDC010000204.1:0-6979 GCA_036395655.1 Actinomycetota bacterium
ACCGGCGTCTGCGCCACCGTGGACGAGGCGCGCAAGGACCTGGAGGGGACCCTCGCCGAACTGCGCACCTTTGTCGAGCCGCTCGGGATGAACCTGATGTGCTCCGGAACCCATCCATTCTCGGACTGGGCGGCACAACAGATCAGTCCCAATCCGCGCTACGCGCAGCTCGTCGAGGACATGCAATGGCTGGCGCGGCGGCTGCAGATCTTCGGCATCCACGTGCACGTCGGCGTGCGCTCGCCGGAAAAGGCCGTCGCGATCGTCAACGCGCTGACCGGATATATCCCGCATTTCCTCGCGTTGTCGGCGTCCAGTCCCTACTGGAAGGGCCGCGACACCGGCCTCGCCTCCTGCCGCAGCAAGGTCTTCGAGGGCCTGCCCACCGCCGGCCTGCCCTACCACCTGACCGGCTGGGCGCAGTTCGAGCAGTTCATGGACACGCTCATCTCGGCGAAGACCATCCACACCATCCGGGAAGTCTGGTGGGATATCCGGCCCCACCCCAACTTCGGCACGGTCGAGCTGCGCATCTGCGACGGCCTGCCGACCATGAGCGAGATCGCCACGGTGGCGGCCATGAGCCAGTGCCTGGTGGATCGGATGAACACCCTGATCGATCGCGGCTATACCCTACCGGTCCCTCGGGGTTGGATCGTGCGCGAGAACAAGTGGCGCGCGGCCCGCTACGGGCTCGACGCGCACATCATTCTCGACGACGAGGGGCGCCTGCAGCCGGTGCGCGAAGCCATCGAGGAGCTCGTCGAAGAGCTCGCCCCGACGGCGCGCCGGCTCGGCTGCCTCGACGAGCTGCACGACGCGCTCCAGCTCATGGAGCGCGGCCCGAGCTATATCCGCCAACGTGAGGTGGTAGCTGCGGGGGGCGACCTGACCGACGTGGTCGACACGCTGGTCACCGAGCTCCGCACCGATCAACCCACGCCGATCCCCGAGCAGCCCGAACCGTGATCCTAGACCTCAGCAGTTTCATCGCGTCCCACGAAGCAGAGCTGATCCACCTCCGGCGCCACCTGCACGCCCACCCCGAGCTCGGCCGGGCGGAGCGGGAGACGACCGCCCTGGTCGCCAGGCGGCTGGAGGCCGCCGGCCTGCGTCCCCGCCTGCTGCCCAAGGGCACCGGCCTGACCTGTGACATCGGCGACGGCGTCGGCCCGGTGGTGGGCCTGCGCGCCGACATCGACGCCCTGCCGCTGCAGGACGAGAAGGACGTCGCCTACCGGTCCACCGTCCCGGGCGTCTGCCATGCCTGCGGCCACGACGTCCACACCACCATGCTGCTCGGCGCCGGCCTCGCCCTCGCCGAGCACGCCGCCGACCTGCGCGGCAAGGTCCGGCTGGTGTTCCAGCCGGCCGAGGAGAAGAACCCGGGCGGCGCGCTGGACGTGATCGAGGCCGGGGCGGTCGACGGCGTCGCCGCGATCTTCGCGCTGCACTGCGACCCCAAGGTCGACGTCGGCCGGATCGGCACCCGGGTCGGCCCGATCACCGCCGCCTCCGACCTGTTCGAGGTGCGCCTGACAGGACCCGGCGGCCACACCGCCCGGCCGCACCTGACCGCCGACCTCACCTACATCGTCGCCAAGCTGATCACCGAGCTGCCCGCGGCCCTGTCGCGGCTGGTCGACCCGCGCGCCACCCTGACCGTCAGCTTCGGCTCCGTGCAGTCCGGCACGGTCGCCAACGTCATCCCGACCAGCGCGCTGGCGCGCGGCACCGTGCGGGTGCTGGACCGCAACACCTGGGGCGACGCCCCCAAGCTGCTGGAGCGGGTGCTCGAGGCGGTGGTCGCGCCCTACAGCGTCGACTACCAGCTCGGCTACCACCGCGGCTCGCCGCCGGTGGTCAATGACGAGGCGGCCACGGTGGTGCTGTCCAACGCGGCCCGCATCGCCATCGGCCCGGAGGCGGTCCTCAGCGCGCCGCAGAGCATGGGCGGCGAGGACTTCTCCTGGTACCTGGAGACCATCCCAGGTTCCATGGGCCGCCTCGGTGTCCGCATCCCAGGCACCGACCTGGACATCCACGCGGCGCATTTCGACGTGGACGAGCGTTCCATCGCGGTCGGGGTCCGCATCCTCGCCCAGGCCGCCGTGGACGCGCTGGAGCACTACGCCAAGGCGTAGACGCCGTTCCCGCCCTCCCTGGCCGCATCGCTGGCCGCCGCGCCGCGCACGTACAGTGTCTGGCGGTCGACCGATCGACCACCGATCGACCAGGGAGGGCGGGTTTGCCGCTGGCGGTGCTGTTCGGGCTGGGGTCCAGCCTGTGCTGGGGGGTTTCGGACTTCTTCGGCGGGGTGCTGTCGCGGCGGCTGTCGGCGCTGGCGGTGGCGCTGTGGAGCCAGGCCGGTGGCGGCGTGGTGCTGGCGGTCGGCGTGCTCGCCCTGGGCGGGCCGCCGACGCTGCGCGGGTTCCTGCTGGGCGCCGCCGGCGGGATCGGCGGCGGCGCCGGGCTGCTGCTGTTCTACCGGGCGCTGGCCGAGGGCGCGATGTCGATCGTGGCGCCGCTCTCGGCCTGCGGCGCCGCGGTGCCGGTGGCGGTCGCGGTGGCCGGCGGGGAGGTGCCGAGCCCGCTGGCGCTGGCGGGGATGGCGGTCGCCTTCGCCGGGGTGGTGCTGGTGTCGCGTTCCACCGACGCCGAGCAGCACCCGAGCGGCCGGCCCGCGCTGGTGGTGGCGCTGTCGTTCGGCGCCGCGCTGGGCTTCGGCTGGTATTTCGTCATGCTGCACGCCGGCAGCGTCGCGGGCGGCTCCCCGCTGTGGACGATCATGGGCGGCCGGGCCTCCTCGCTGTCGGTGCTCGCCGGCATCACCCTGCTCGGCCGCAAGCCGGCGCCCTGGCCGGGTCGCGGGATCGCCCCGCTCACCCTGGTGGGCAGCGTCGACGCCTTCGCCAACCTGCTGTTCGCGGTCGCCTCCACCAAGGGCAACCTCGGCGTGGTCGGGGTGCTCGGCTCGCTGTACCCGGTGGCGACGGTGCTGCTGGCCCGCTTCGTGCTGGCCGAGCGCCTCTCCCGGGTCCAGGGCGCGGGGGTGGCGCTCGCGCTGGCGGGCGTGGCGCTGCTCGCCACCGGGTAGCCCCGGGCTTGGACACGGACACGGACACGGACACGGGCGTGGGACACGGACACGTTGTGGCAAAGCCACACGAGCGTTACCAGAACGCAGCGCAAGGTTTGCGGAACCCGCAGGTCGGCGCGGTACGCTCCCGGCTATGAACCCGAATCTCAATTTCGCCCTCGAGTTGGCCGACCTGGCCGACAAGCTCACCATGGAGCGCTTCCGCGCCGACGACCTGGTCGTCGAGACCAAGCCGGACATGACCCCCGTGACCGAAGCGGACCGGGCCGTCGAGCAGGCATTGCGCCACCGGATCGCCGAGGAGTACCCCACCCACGCCGTCGTCGGCGAGGAGTTCGGCGCCGAACCCGGCAACGAAGCCGGCAATGGAGCCGGCAATGGAGCCGGCGACGGAGCCCCGCGCTGGATCCTCGACCCGATCGACGGGACCAAGAACTACGTGCGCGGAATCCCCGTGTTCGCCACGCTGATCGCGCTGGAGTGCGACGGTGTGGGGCAGCTCGGGGTGGTCTCGGCACCCGCCCTCGGGCGGCGCTGGTGGGCTTCGCGCGGCCAGGGCGCCTACGCCGACGGGCGCCGCATGCGGGTCTCGCGGGTGGCCGAGCTGGGTGACGCGCAGCTGTGCCACTCGACCTTTGACGAGTGGGAGGCCGTCGGCCTGGGCGAGCGCTTCCTCGACCTGCTCCGCGCCTGCTGGCGCGAGCGCGGCTTCGGCGACTTCTGGATCCACATGCTGGTGGCGGAAGGCGCCGCCGAGATCGCCGCCGAACCGACCGTGGCCCACTGGGACGTCGCCCCGATCCAGGTGATCGTCGAGGAGGCCGGCGGTCGCTTCACCGACCTCGGCGGCACTCCCCGCGCCGACACCGGCAGCGCCGTCTCCACCAACGGCCTCCTCCACGACCAGGTCCTGGAGGCCCTCCGCCCGTAACCCGTCGGGCTTCGCGGCCTCAGCGGCGGCGGCGCACGAAGGCAGCGCCCGCCAGCATGAGGCCGCCGACCGACCAGGGCCAGAGCATACCCGCGCCAGCGGCTGCCACGACCGTCGGGGTGGTGAGGGTGACCGTCGGGGTGGTGACCGTCAGCGTAGTGCTGATCAGCGTGGTGGTGGTGGCCTGAGTGGTCGAGGGCGGCGAGGTGGTGCGCGTCGGCTTGGTCGTGGGCGCTGGCCCGCTCGTGGTGGCCGGTGGCGCGGTCGTCGGCGTGCCGGTGGTCGAGCCCGGGGCGCGGGTGTGCGAGGTGCTGACCGCCGCGCCGGGAGCGGCCGGCCGGCCCGACGACTGGGTGGCGGCGTTCGCCCCGCGCTGGCCCGGCGGCCCGGAGCCGACCACCACCGAAGGGCCGCTGCCGCCGCCGCTGCCGGCACTGACCCCGGGCGCCCTCCCGGCCTGCCGGGAGAACCCCCACACCGCCACCGCGGCCAGCAGGACCCCGGCCGTGGCCAGCGCGAGCCGCCCCCGCCAGCGCGGCCGCGCGGCCCCAGCCGAACGGTCCGGGCTCCCCGCGCTCCCCGCGCTCTCGGCGCCTCCGGCGGCGGGCGGCGCCTGGCCCGCGACGTCCGCGACGCCCGCGACGTCTCCCGCAGCCGCACCCTCACCCGGGCGCTGCTCCGCGCCATCGGCGTCCTCGACCCGCGGCCCTGACGGGCCGGTCCGGAAGACCTGCGCCCGTAAGTACCCGGATCCCGGCACCGGCACCGGCACCGGCGGTGGCTTCGGCGCCAGCACCGGCAGCGCCTCGGCGGGCAGCGACGGGCGCAGGGCCGCCAGCGCCTCGCCCATCTCCTCGGCGCTCTGGTAGCGCTCGGCCGGGTCCTTGGCCAGCGCAGTGAGCACCACCGCCTCCAGCTCCTCCGGCACGGCGGGGTTCCGCACCCGTGGCGGCGGGGGCGGCTCGTAGGCGTGCTGCATCAGGGTCGCCATCGCCGAGTCGGCCTTGAACGGCACCTTCCCGGTGAGCAGCTCGTAGAGCACCACCCCGGCCGAGTACAGGTCGGTGCGGGCGTCGACCGGCAGGTTGAAGGCATGCTCGGGAGTCATGTAGGCGGGGGTGCCGATGATCGTGTCGGCGGCGGTGAGCTGCTGGTCGCGCTGGGCGAGCAGCTTGGCGAGGCCATCAGCACGTTGCTCGGCTTCACGTCCCGGTGGACGATGCCCCGCCGGTGCGCGTAGCCCAGCCCCTCCAGCACGTGTCCGAGCAGCTCGGTGCCGCGGCGCGGGGCGGGCGGCTCGGCGACCACGTCGGCCAGGGTGATGCCGTCCTCGACGTACTGCATCACCAGGTAGGCCTGGCCGTCCTGCTCGCCGTAGTCGTAGACCTGGATGATGTTGGGATGCTGCAGCGCCGCGATCGAGCGGGCCTCCCGCTCGAAGCGGGCGGCGAAGGCCGGGTCGCCGGGGAAGGCGAGCACCTTGACGGCCACGATGCGGCCGAGGGACGGCTGGAACGCCTGGTAGACCGCTGACGTGCCGCCGCGGCGGATTACCTCGCGAAGTTCATATGGTCCGAGCCGACGACCTGTCAGGTCGCTCATGGTGGCTCTCGCATCGCGTCCACCCCTGCCGCCATCCACCCCAAGTACCCGAGAAGGCTACCCGGTAACCGGGTTGAGATGGTAATTGAGCATTCACCCCCTTGAGATAGACGGCAGGAATGACCGCACCAGCGGTGGCGTTCGCGCTGGTAGATGTCGCTGAGGATGAGGATGTGGTCGCCTCGCTGGTCGATGTCGATGGCGGCGGCGTCGTGGTGGTCGTCTCCAGGCTGGTGGTGGTGACGTTGCTGCTGCTGGTGCTGCCGATGGTGGTGGAGGTGTCATTGGTGGTGCTGGTGTCGGTGGCGCCGGTGGTGGTCTGGGTGGTGGTCTCGCTGCTTGAGGACGTCGAGGAGCTGGAGCTGGTCTCGGTCCCGCTGCTGCTGGTCGCTCCGCCACCGGGGCCGATGGTGGTGGTGGTTTCGCTGCCGCCGGGCTGCGAGACCGTCGTCTCGGTCGGCGAGCCGCCCGAGCCCGAGGTGTCGGTCGGTCCGGCGGCCGTGGTGTCGCTGGCCGGGGGCTCGGTGGAGGGCGGCGGGGCGACCAACTGGGCGCCGTCGAGGATCAGGGTGAGGTTGATCTCGTTCTTGAGCTTGGCGGTCACCTTGACCGAGACGTCCTTGGTCCCGGCGCTGCCGGTGGTCCGGTCGAACACGGCGCTGGTGCCCTTGTCGACGTCGACCAGCATGACGTTGGCGATCTGCCGGGGCGCGGGTGCGACCGTCACGATGGTGGCGGCCTTGAAGCCCGGCCAGGCGGCCCCGGAGTACTGCGAGGTCTTGGTCAGGTCCGTGGGTTCCAGCAGCGGGTTGCCGCAGGCGCAGCGGGACCGCGGCACGCCCAGCTTGTCGATCAGCACGGCGGTGCCGGCCTGCAGGACCGCCTGGAACGGGGTCGCGTGCCCGTCCCGGTAGCCGTTGTTGGTGACCCGGGTGTCGAGCCGCAGCAGCACCGGGGTCAGCTCGTTGATGTAGGCGCCGATCTGGGCGACCGTCAGCTTGTTGCCGCCGCTCCAGTGCAGCGTCGGGTCGCGGTTGAGCGCGGCCACCCAGGCTTTGGCCTTGGTGGGGTTTTGCTGCAGGAAGGCGATCATCTGCGCACGGTTGCAGGTCGACTGGTTCTGGGTGCCGCCGTAGAGGCCGACCTGATCGCCGTGGAGCCGCAGGACGCCCTGCCTGGCCTGCGTGGCCGTGCCGATCGCGCCCAACCCGAAGCGCTTGGGCTTGGAGGGCGTCACCGAATGGGTGAACGGGTTCGTCCCGACCTGGCCGCTGGCCTGGAGGATGATCTCGCGGGCCTGCGCCTGGTTGGCGCCGAACAGCCCCGCCCCCCAGATCGAGCCGCCC
>DASWDC010000205.1:0-4514 GCA_036395655.1 Actinomycetota bacterium
AACCTCGCCGTGCGGGCCCAGCCGGACCTGCGGGCCGCCCTGGACGGCGCCGGCTTCGTCTTCACCACCTTCCGGCCGGGCGGGATGCGAGCCCGCCACCTTGACGAGTCGATCCCCCTGCGCCACGGCGTGGTGGGGCAGGAGACGGCCGGGCCCGGGGGGTTCCTGATGGCCTGCCGCTCGGTGCCGGTGCTGCTGCGGATCGCCGCGCTCTGCGCGCGGGTCGCCCCCAGCGCCTGGATCGTGAACTACACCAACCCCACCAACATCGTCACCGACGCGGTGCTCCGCTTCGGCCACCGGGTCGGCGCCCCGGCGGCGCGCATCGTTGGTCTCTGCGACCAGCACGCCGGCGACCTGGAACGCTGGGCCGGCCTGCTCGGCTTCCCGCCTGGATGGGCGTTGGAAGCCGACTGGATCGGGCTGAACCACGCCACCTGGGCGGAGCGGGTCCGCCTCCGAAATGCCACCGGTGACCCCGACCTCAGCGCCGAGGTGCGCCGACGCCTCGCCCGGCTGGAGCCGCCGGCGGGCGCCGACGCGGCCACCCGCCAGCTGGCCGAGCTGGGACGGGCGCTCGGCTGCCTGCCGAACTCCTACGCCCGCTATTACTTCTTCCACGACGACGTGGTCGCCGAGCTGCGCGCCAAGGGCACAACCAGGGCGCAGGAGATCATGGCGCGCCTCCCAGCGCTGTACGCGGACTACGCCGAGGCGGCCGGGCAGGACGCCCCCGACCCCTCGCGAGAGCGCGGCGGGGGAGAGCACGGGGAGCTCGCCGTCGACGTGATCTGCGCGATCGCCGCGGATGAAGGGCGCCGCCTGATCGTCAACACCCGCAACCGCGGCGCGATCGAGGGCCTGCCCGCCGAGGCGGTGGTGGAGGTGCCCGCGCGGGTGGACGCCCAGGGTCCCACCCCGCTGGTGATGGGCGCGTTGCCGCATCCGGTGCGAGGGCTGGTCGCGGCGATCCACGAATACGAGTGGCTGGCGGCCGAGGCGGCGGCGACCGGGAGCCGCCGCCTCGCCCTCCAGGCCCTGATGGTCCACCCGTTCATCAGGCGCAAGGCCGCCGCCGAGGCCATCCTCGACGAGGGCCTCGCCGCCCACCGCGACCACCTGCCGCAATTCAGCCGAGACCGAGCGGGAACATAGGGAGGCCTCAGGCCGCTGCCGGGAGGCTGGTCGGGTCCTCTGGGACCACCAGGTCGCCCGGGTGGATGCCGGCGCGGCTGAAGCCGCCCGCGGCCAGCTCGATCGCGGAGCGGTAGGGGCGGTTTGGGCCGTAGGTGGGGCAGGGGTTGGCGTGGCAGGGGGGCATCTCGTCGACCTCGACGACGTGGCCGTCGGCGGCGACGAAGGCGATCGACAGCGGCACCAGGGTGTCCTTCATCCAGAAGCGCACCGTCGTGTCGGACGGCATGAGGAACACCATGCCGGTCCCGGCCGGCACCGAGGTCCGGCCCATCAACCCGCGTTCGCGGGCGGCCGGGGTGGCGGCCACCTCCACTGAGACCCCCACCGCCGGCCGTCCGGACGGCTCCAGCAAGTAGGTGGCCCGCGGCGCGCCGGTGCCGGTCGCCGCCGTGGCGCGCCGGGACCTGTGCCCGGAGCGGTCCGCGACGACCTGGGCCGCCAGCAGCGCGACCCCCAGCAGGGCGACCGCCCCGGCCGCGACGGACACGCTGCGGGCCCGCGCCATCAGCCCTGCTTGTCGAGGCTATGGAGGTCCGCCTCCAGGGCCGCCAGGTCGAATCCGGAGGGCGCCTCGCCACTCGGCTTGAGCCAGTCCCGCGACAGCACGGCGTAGGCCTCGTCGCAGTAGGCGTCCCAGAATCCCCAGGTCATGCGCTTGAGGGCACCCCAGGTGACGCAGACCAGGCCGCGCGTGTCGTAGCCGACCACCGGGACGGCGTGGCCGCCCCACGACCAGGGCGCCCCGTCGCCGCTCGGCCCGCCGGGTGGGACCGACCAGACCCGCTGCCGCTGCGCGGTGACGGGCAGGCCGAGGCCGATGTAGCAGTTGCCGAACAGTTGCACCGAGTCCTTGACGTGGTCGTGGTTGCCCGGCTCGGTCGCCACGTAGGCCATGATCTGGTGCCCGGCGATGCCAAGCTTCCGCCAGTGGTTGAGGACGTCAAGCTCGACCGCGCCGTTGTCGTTGGCGCCGGTGACGGGGTCGTAGCCGGTGATCGCGGAGTAGGCGGCGACCACGTCGTCGTCGCTCGGGATCATCTCGGTCGCGCTGAAGGCGGTCCACTCCTGGACGCAATGGCCGGCCGCCGCAATCGTACAGTCGCCGATGGTGTCGTTGCGCATCATCGGCCAGCTGCTGACGTTCTTCGTCCAGCGCAGGTGCGGCGGGGGCGCGGGCAATACCTCGGCGTCGAGGTAGTCCGCGAGCAGCAGGGTGCGCGGGTCGTGCCGGGCCGGCTGCTTACCGAGCCGCATGCCTGAGAGGTTCATTGGGTGGGGCATCATTGCTCCATTTCGACCGGTAGGACTGGTTCGGAGAGATCATGTACCAATGTGACAAGACCGGAAAGTGTCGCTGATCACCTCGGGGATGTGCCGTCCAGCACCGCGGACGCTATCAAGCAGCGACTTCCCCTGCTTCGGTTGTTCACAGCCCCCTCCATCGAAGTTATCCACAACTTTCGCGAGGGGCCCTGACAGGCCCGGGCGCGGCGGCTACGCTCCTGGGGCTGGTCCAACCCGCGGCCCTGCCAGGGAAGTTACCGGGCGGTAAGCTACGTGGACGAGGACAGCGACGGATCAGGCAGACGACGGATCAAGGGAGGCCGGCTTGAGGCTCGCCATCGGGGCTGTGCTCACGTTCTTCGCCGTGGCGCTCACCGGCCGCCGCGCCGAGGAGCTGGTCCGCCTCATCACGGTCGGCAAGCCGGCGCCCGAGCGCTTCGACGGCGCCTGGACCCGCCTGCGGGCCGAGCTGGTCGAGGTGTTCGGCCAGCGGAAGCTCCTGAAGCGGCCGCTTCCCGGGCTGGCGCACTTCTTCACCTTCTGGGGCTTCGTGCTGCTGCTGACCACCATCGCCGAGGCATACGGCGAGCTGTTCAGCGACCGGTTCGCCCTGCCGCTGATCGGCCACTGGGCCGTGCTCGGGCTGCTGCAGGACCTGATCGCGGTGGCGGTGCTGGCGAGCCTGCTGGTGTTCGCGGCGATCCGCCTGCGCGAGTCGCCGGCCCGGCGGGAACGCCGCTCGCGCTTCTTCGGCTCCCACACCGGCCAGGCCTGGGTGATCCTGGCGATGATCGCCGGGGTGATCGTCACCCTGCTGCTCTACCGGGGCGCCCGGGCGGCCCGGGGCACACTCCCCTACGGCGGCGCGGCATTCGCTTCGCACGCGGTCGGGCGGCTGCTCGACGGGCTCGCCGCTTCGACCCTTGAGGCCCTCGACCACGGCTTCCTGCTCGCCCACCTGGCGGTCGTGCTTGGCTTCCTGGTACTGGTCACCTATTCCAAGCACCTGCACATCTTCACCGCCCCGTTCAACGTCGCCTTCTCCAGGCGGCCGGACGCGCTCGGCCCGCTGGCCACACTCAAGATCGACCCCGAGGAGATGAGCGAGGAGGACGTCTTCGGCGCAGGCAAGATCGAGGACTTCAAGTGGAAGCAGCTCCTCGACCTCGTCACCTGCACCGAGTGCGGCCGCTGCCAGGACCAGTGCCCCGCCTGGAACACCGGCAAGCCGCTGTCGCCCAAGCTGGTCATCACCGACCTGCGCGACCACATGTTCGCCAAGGCGCCCTACCTGCTGGGCGACGCCACGGCCGAGGCGCCGGACGGGCACGACCCGTCGGTCCTCTCCCAGGACCTGGTCACCGACGTGGTGGGCAGCGACGTGCTGTGGTCGTGCACCACCTGCGGTGCCTGCGTCGAGCAGTGCCCGGTCGACATCGAGCACGTCGACACCATCGTCGACATGCGCCGCTACCAGGTCCTGATGGAGTCCCGCTTCCCGACCGAGGCGGGCACCATGCTGCGCAACATCGAGAACTCCGGCGACCCCTGGGGTCTCGGCGGCGGCCAGCGCCTCGCCTGGAAGGACGGTCTGGAGTTCGACGTGCCGGTGGTCACCGACCGGATCCCTGACGACGTCGAGTACCTCTATTGGGTGGGCTGCGCCGGGGCCCTCGAGGACCGCGCTCGCAAGACGGTGCAGTCGACGGCTCGCCTGCTGCACCGGGCCGGCGTCAGCTTCGCCGTGCTGGGGCCGCGCGAGTCCTGCACCGGCGACCCCGCCCGCCGGCTCGGCAACGAGTACCTCTACCAGACACAGGCGCAGCAGAACATCGGGACGCTGAGCACGGTCGGCGCGCGCAAGGTGATCGCCTCCTGCCCCCACTGCTTCAACACGCTGGCGCGCGAGTACCCCGACCTCGGCGCCACCGGCTACGAGGTGATCTACCACTCCGAGCTGCTGCAACGGCTCGTGGCCGAGGGGCGGCTGGAGCCGTCCTCGCCGCTCGAGCTCACCGTGACCTACCACGACC
>DASWDC010000206.1:0-3163 GCA_036395655.1 Actinomycetota bacterium
CCTCCAGCTCGGAATTCCGGTCCCGGTCCCGGTCGCGGCTCCGGGGCCCGCGGCGGCGCCAGGGGGCGCGCGCGCGGCCCGGGGGGTGGGCCGGGTGGCTGACGGTGGTGTGCCACCACTGGGCGATGTCGTCGGCGGTGCCGCCGCTGCCGTCGATCACGAACAGCGGCCAGCCGCGCCGTACCGCCTCCAGCGCCTCGGCGCGGGCAGCCGGCCCGCCGCCGAGGATCACCGTCACCACGGGAGCGCCGCCGGCCAGCGCGGCGGCGAGGCGTGGCAGCAGCCGCGCCGCCGCCGCGCTCCACTGGTCGCCGGCGGCCAGCGCGTAGTGGGAGTGGTTGGCCTCCAGTCGGACCCGGCGGTCGCCGCGCCCCTCGGGAAGGTCGCGGGGCAGCAGCACCTGCCCGGCGGCTGCGACCCCGAGCAGCGGCCCACGGCCGGCGACGCCCGCGGTCTCGCCGACGCCTCCGGCCCGCTCGTCGGCCTCGGCGTCCGCGTAGGCGTCGCCGATCGCGGCCATGGCGTCGGCGTCGGTGGTGCCGTCGACGATCGCGGCGCCGGCCATGCCGGCCGCCCGCACCAGCGCGGCGCCGGGCAGGCGGCACACGGGGGTGAGCGGGTCCTCCGCCAGCGCCACGGCGCCGCCGACCAGCACGATCACCGGCCGGCCGCTCGCCAGGCCGAGCCCGTCGAGGAGCCCGGCGGGATCGTCGTCGGTGGCGGCGGTGACGAGCAGGGCATGATGGCCGCCGTCGAAGGCGACCTCGCGCACGGCTGGCCGGTGATCGGTCATCGCTTCGTCATGCCGGGAAACCCTCCACCCTCACCCTCCACCTCTGACAACGCCTGCTTCTGCGGCGCCTAATCTAAATGCGCGAACCCTCCCGCCTGCAATTCGTGCAGCTCCGCAGGAGGGCCGCTGCCGCAGAACGCGCCTAAGCAGGCCGTTCGCGGCTGGCCAGCACGTCGAGCAGCAGGGCGGCGGTCCAGCTGAAGTCCATGCCGCCGTAGCCCTCTCCACCGAAGGGGTCGAAGTACTCCCGGAAGCCGGAGCGTTCCACCAGCGCGACGATGTCGTGCTCGACCTGCTTGGCCAGCGCAGCCGCGCCGTGCTGGCGCAGCCCGCGCCAGACCAGCCAGTCGGTGTTGATCCAGACGGGCCCGCGCCAGTAGCGGCGCCGGTCGAAGTCGGGCGCCTCCAGGTCGTAGCTCGGGAACAGGTGGTGCCGCTCGGCGGCGGGGGCGGTGAAGTGCGGCGAGCTGAGGTCGGCGACGATCGCGGCGGCGACCTCGCCTGGCAGGTCGGGGTCGAGCAACGGCGTCATCGAGGCGATGCTGTCCTTGGGGACGGGGCAGCCGTTGCGGACGTCGTAGCCGAAGATGTGGCCGCAACTCGGGTCCCAGAAGCGTGCCAGGATCGCGTCGTGGAGGCGGGCGGCCTGCTCGCGGTGCGGGCCGGGGTCGGTGCCGAGCAGGGCGGCGATCTCGGCCAGCGCCCGCACCGACCACAGGTAGATGGCGTTGAACAGCACCGACTCGACCAGGAAGGGGCTGCGGTCGAGCAGGGTGGCGTCATCGTAGTCGGCGTCGCGGTAGGTGATCGCCAGATACACGTAGCGGTCGTAGGCGGCGTCGGTGGGCCGGTCGGCGGCGTTGGCATGCCGCAGGTCGGCGCGCTGGTAGCGCGGCAGCGCCCCGGGGGGAATCACCAGCGAGTCGAGCTCGCTGTCCCACAGCGGCGAGTTGTCGAGCCCCGACTCCCACGGGTGCACGATCGCGGCGAGGCCGTGGCCGCCCACGTCACGCCAGCGGGCCAGGTAGGCGTGCTGGGCGGCCAACTTGGAGTAGACCCGGCCGAGGAACGCGAGCGCCTCGTCCCGGTCGCTGGCGTGCTGGTAGATCTCCAGCGCCGCGCGGGCGTGCAGCGGCGGCTGGGTGATGCCGGAGGTGCGGAGCTTGTGGGGCGCGTTGGGGCAGCGTTCGCTCTGCCAGAAGTCCGGCCCGGGGAAGTAGTCCTCGGTCGGCACCGCCGGGTTGAAGACGATATGGGGAACCATGCCGTTGGCCCACTGCGCCGCCGGCAGCGTCTCCAGCTCCTCCTGGGCGCGTCGCTGCTCGGCCCAGGAGCGGCCGATCGCGATGAAGGCCGCGTCCCAGCTCCACTGGTGCGGGTAGAGGCCCCTGGACGGGATCGTCGAGCTGCCGATCCAGTTGCCGTCCAGCACCGTCCGTGCCTGTTCGCGCAGGTCCTCGCCCATGCCCCAAGTGTAGGGGGTCAGCTCAGAGGCTGCGGAGGCCTGTCAGGACCCGTTCGAGCAGGGCGAGGTCGGGGCGGTTGCCGCTGCCGGGTCTGCGGGGCGGGTGGAGCCGGACCCTGCCCTCCACCGCCAGGTCGGCGATCAGGACCTGGGCGACGCCGAGGGGGACCTCCAGCCGGGCGGAGATCTCGGCGACCGACACCAGGTCCCGGCACAGCACCACGATCTTGCGGCCCTCCGGGGTGAGGTGCGGCCAGGCCGCCTCGCCCTGCGCGGTGGTGGAGACCAGCGTCTCGATTGCCAGGTCGAGGTCGAGCTGGCCGGGGCGGGTGCGCCCACCGGTCAGGGCGTAGGGGCGGACCGCCGCCGGGTCGCGGTCGCCATCGGAGCCGCTCCGGCCGCTCTCGCCCCGGCCGCTATGGGTGCGACCCTGGCTGGCCATCGCTCCTCGATCCTGGCGGGGCGCCGTTGCGGGTGGCGGTCCTGGTGGTGGCCGCCGCGCGCCGCCCGCGTTGCAGGCCGGCCTGGTAGCTGTTCAGCATGCTACGCACGCCTTCGGGTGAGCGGGCACGCAGGTCGGTCTCCAGCTCGAGCTCCACCGCCGGTGGAGCCGAGCCGGAGCCGGGTGGCGGCGCGGCGGGGAGCCGGACCTCCACCCCCGATCGCAGCTTCGTCATCGGCCGGCGGGGGAGGCCCGCCTCGGTCAGCACCACCGCCGCACCCTGATCCGGGGCGGGCGGCAGGTCGAGGATGATCTCGGGAACCTCGGCAGCCTCCTCCTCGGAGGCGGCCGTGTTGGTGGCCACCGGCGCGGCCACGGGAGGCCGCTGCGGTTGCCGCTGCGGGCCTGGCGCGGCGGGAGCCTGGTCGCCGGGCGGGACCGCGCGGTGGCGGCGCAGGGGGAC
>DASWDC010000207.1:0-12502 GCA_036395655.1 Actinomycetota bacterium
AGGGTGGACACTGGCCGCCTGCCCGGGCCCGGGCCCGGGCCCGGGCTCGGGCGGATGGTGGGAGGGCGACGCCGCCAGGCTCGCGGCCAGCGACAGCCCCGCCGCGAGCACGGCCGGCGCCAGCGCCCGCGACGCCGACAGGAACCGGTCCAGCAGCGTGCCCGCCAGCGCCAGCCCGTAGCAGCCCATCAGCAGCCCGGTCCAGGCGGCCAGCGTCCAGCCCCGCGCTCCGGTACCGGTACCCGCGCCCTCGCTCGTGGCCTCGACGGTCGCCTCGCCATCGGGCCGGCGCCGGCCGCGCAGCAGCCGCGGTCCCGCCGCCACCGCGGCCAGCAGCAGCACGAAGGTCCCGATCAGCAGCGCCGGCCCGGCAGGCCCCACCGGCGCGTCGGGCACGTAGCGGCCGCTCGCGATCCGTGCCAGGGTGTGCGCCCAGCCCACCAGCGGCAGCGAGAACGCCTGGTCGCCGGCGGTGTCGCTGCCGCTGGCCGGTACCGTCCAGGCGACGTACCACCACCACAGCGCGAGGGCGGCCACGCCCGGGGTGGCCACCGTCAGCGCCGTCCGCACCCGCGTCCGGACGTCACCGGGCCGCAGCAGCAGCCACACGGCCGCCGCCGCCGCGAAACCGAGGTAGGTCTCCTTGGTCAGCCCCGCCGCCGCGAACGCCGCCGCCGCGGCGGCGATCCGCCCCTCCAGGACCAGGCACAGCCCAAGGGTCGCCAGGGCGAGGCCGAGCGGCTCGGCAGTGCCAAACATCACCCCCACGGCGACGCCGGGGATGACCGCGAACCCGACCCCCCACCAGCGCGACCATCCCGAGGCGCCGAGGATCCGCGCGGCCGCCGCGCAGCCGAGCGCGACGGCGAGCACCTCGACCGCCAGCAGCGCCACCGGCACCGCCACCGGCTGGCCCACGCCAAGCACCCAGCCCACCAGCGGCAGCAGCGGCCGCCGCGCGCGGTAGCGAGGCATGTCGAACCCGTTGGCGAGCCCGTGGCGCAGCAGCGGGTCGTAGCCGAGCCCGAGGAACCACTGCCCGTCGTAGCCGTTGCCCGGCGTCAGCGCCACGCGGATGTGCCGGGCGGCCAGCTCCTCGTCCAGCTGCCAGCTGGTCCCCACCACGAACGGCGCGGTCGGCCCGCTCCCGAGGTGGTTGCGCCCCAGCCGCACGAACTGCAGCCCGAGCAGCAGCGCGGCGACCACCAGCCCGGCGACCCCCACGGGGAGGACCCTGCGCCAGGGAACGGGAGCCACCGCCTACGCCCGCCCGTAGACCGGGATCGCGGCGCCGCTGGTCGGGGCGGACTCCTCGCCGCAGAGGAAGCGGATCACCCGGGCGATCTCGGCGGGCGGCACCCACTTGGAGTGATCGGCCTGGGGCTGCGCCGTCCGGTTGGCCGGGGTGTCGATCACGCTGGGAAGCACGGTGTTGGCCCGCACGCCCTGGGTGCGGTACTCGACCGCGACCACCTGGGCGAAGGCCAGCACGGCGGCCTTGGCGGTGATGTAGCCGGCGGCTCCGGCGAACGGCTGCACGGCGGCGCGGGAGGAGACATACACCACCGAGCCACCACCGGCCTCGACCAGGTGGGGCAGCGCGGCCCTGGAGACCAGGAACGCCGGTCGGAGGTTCAGGGTGAGCTGCCGCTCGAAGTCCTCGACCGGGGTCTCGTGCACCCTGGGCCCGCCGGCGTACCCACCGACCAGGTTGACCACCGCTCGCAGCGGCGAGCGGGGGCGGCCGGTCGCGACGCCGATCACCACGTCGACCAGGTTGGGGTCGGTCAGGTCGGCGCCGACCACCTCCACACCGTCCCGAGTCTCCGCAGGCGCGATCTCGGCTTGCCTGGGCAGCGCGGTCGCGACGACCCGCCAGCCCGCCGCGGCCAGCTCCTCGGTCACCGCCACACCAAGCCCGCCGGTGCCACCGGTCACCAGCACCGTCCCATCCACCATGAGGCAGGCGTCCTTTCGCTTCGCCGGGCGCGTCTCGCTGGACGCGTCGCACTGGCTCGCCGCGGCGGCAAGTCTCCCACGAGTGCGCGGCGTCCGCGCACTTGACGCCTATGACGCCGGTGCGACGGTTGACGACGGGGCGTGAACGCGGCAAAACTCTGGCGACGTGCGTGCCGCCTTGTTCGTGACCTGCTTCAACGACACCGTGTTCCCCGCCACCGGGAAAGCGGTCGTACGACTGTTGGAGCGGCTCGGCCACGAGGTCGACTTCCCGGTGGAGCAGACCTGCTGCGGCCAGCTGCACTTCAACACCGGCTACCAGCACGAGACGGTCCCGCTGCTGCGCCGCTTCGTCCGTGTCTTCGGCGACTACGAGGCGGTGGTCGCGCCGTCGGGGTCCTGCGCGGCGATGGTGCGCGACTATTACCCCCGCGTCGCGGAACTGGCCGCCGACGAGCCGCTGGCCGCCGCCGTCGCCGCGCTGGTCCCGCGCGTCCACGAGCTGTCGGAGTTCCTGGTCGGGGTCCTTGGCGTCATCGACGTCGGTGCCTACTACCCCCACCGGGTCACCTACCACCCGACCTGCCACTCGCTGCGGCTGCTCAAGGTCGGCGACGCGCCGCTGCGGTTGCTGCGCGCGGTGCGCGGCATCGACCTGGTTGAGCTGCCCGCCGCTGCCGAGTGCTGCGGGTTCGGCGGCACCTTCGCGATCAAGAACGCCGACACCTCCATGGCGATCCTGGCCGACAAGGTCCGCAACGTGCTCGACACCCGCGCGGAGGTCTGCACCGCCGGGGACAACTCCTGCCTCGCCCACATCGGCGGGGCGCTGTCGCGCCAGCGGACCGGCGTGCGCACCGTCCACCTCGCCGAGATCCTCGCGTCGACCGAGGACGACGCCGACCCCGACGGTGCGGCGGCTGCGGTTCAGGTCGAGGCCGAGGTCGGGGAAGGGACGGGCTGATGGCGGGCGCGGGATTCTCCGGGGTGCCGTTCCCCAAGGCGGCCCGTCAGGCGCTGGCCGACACGCAGCTGCGCCGCAACCTCGGCCATGCCACCGCCACCATCCGCCGCAAGCGCGCCGACGTGGTCGGGGAGCTGCCCGACTGGGAGGCTCTGCGAGAGGCCGGCCGCGCCATCAAGCAGCGGGTCCTGCGCCACCTGGACAGCTACCTGGAGGAGCTTGAGGAGAGCGTGCGGCGCGCCGGCGGGCTGGTCCACTGGGCACGCGACGCCGCCGAGTGCAACCAGATCGTCACCGAAATCGCCCATGCGCACGGCGCCACCGAGGTGGTCAAGGTCAAGTCGCTCACCACCGACGAGACCGGCCTGAACGAGGCGCTCGCCGCCGCCGGGGTCAGCGCGATCGAGACCGACCTGGCGGAACTGATCGTCCAGCTCGGCGACGACCGCCCTTCCCACATCCTGGTCCCGGCGATCCACAAGAACCGCGCGGAGATCCGCGAGCTGTTCCGCCGCACCCTCGACGTGGACACTGGCGGCCTCTCGGACCAGCCGGCGGAGCTGGCCGGCGCGGCCCGCCGCCACCTGCGCCGCAAGTTCCTCAGCGCCAAGGTCGCGGTCAGCGGCGTGAACTTCGCCATCGCCGACACCGGCGCGGTCTGCGTAGTGGAGAGCGAGGGCAACGGGCGCATGTGCCTGACCCTGCCCGAGGTGCTGGTGAGCGTGATGGGGATCGAGAAGCTGCTGCCCACCTGGCAGGACCTGGAGGTGTTCCTGCAGCTGCTGCCACGCTCGTCCACTGGCGAGCGGATGAACCCCTACACCTCCTTCTGGGCCGGGGTGCGCGACGGCGACGGGCCACGCGAGTTCCACTTGGTGCTGCTCGACAACGGCCGCACCAAGGTGCTCGCCGACCAGATCGGCCGCCAGACGCTGCACTGCATCCGCTGCTCGGCCTGCCTCAATATCTGCCCGGTCTACGAGCGCACCGGCGGGCACGCCTACGGGTCGGTCTACCCGGGGCCGATCGGCGCGATCCTCACCCCGCAGCTGGTCGGGGTGGAGCGGGCGGGCTCACTGCCGTACGCCTCCAGCCTCTGCGGCGCCTGCTACGAGGTCTGCCCGGTCAAGATCAACATCCCCGAGGTCCTGGTCCACCTGCGCGCCCGGGTGGTGGCCGAGCACCGCGCCGAGCGGCGGCTGCCCCGGCCCGAGGAGCTGTCGATGGAGACGCTCGCCTGGATCTTCGCCGACCGCCGCCGCTACGAGCTGGCGCAGCGCCTCGCCCGCCTCGGCCAGCGGCCGTGGGCCCGCTCGGGCCGGATCCGGCGTCTCCCCGCGGCGCTCGGCGGCTGGACCGAGGGCCGCGACGCCCCGGCGCTGCCGGCGCAGACCTTCCGGGAATGGTGGCGGGAACGGGAGCGGGATCGGGCGCGCGAGCGTGAGAAGCAGCGCGAAGGGGAACAGGTCCGGCAGCGGATCAGCCACGGCGACAGCCACGGCAACGACAGCAGCAGGCACGATTCGGGGGGGAAGGAGCCGGAGTGATAGCGCGAGAAGAGGTGCTGGCCCGGATCCGGGAGGCGCTTGACGACGTCCCGGACGGCGAACGTCCCGAGGACGTGCTGGTGGAGCGCGCCTACCGGCAGCACGACGACGCATCGGCGAGCGAACGGGTGGCACGCTTCGCCGAGAGGGTCGCCGACTACAAGGCCGCCGTCCAGTGGGTCTCCCCCGAGGAGCTGCCCGCCGCGCTCATGCGGGCGCTGCACGCCCGCGGCGTGGAGCGGCTGGTGGTGCCGCCCGACCTGCCCGCCGCGTGGCGGCCGGACGGCACCGAGCTGCTGGTCGACGGGGAGCTGGCCAACGACGTCCTCGACGCCGCCGACGGGGTGCTGACCGGCTGCGCCCTCGGCATCGCCGAGACCGGCACGATCGTGCTGGACGGCGGCGCCCGCCAGGGCCGCCGCGCCATCACCCTGCTGCCCGACTACCACCTGTGCGTGGTCGAGGCCGCCCAGATCGTCGGCTCGGTCCCCGAGGCGGTCGCCGCCCTGGACGGCGCCGCCCGCGAGCGGCGCCCCATCACCTTCGTGTCCGGCCCCTCAGCCACCTCCGACATCGAGCTGAGCCGGGTCGAGGGCGTCCACGGCCCCCGCACCCTGGAGGTCGTGATCGTCGGCGAGGCCGAGGCTTCCCACTGATGCCGACCGTGGACGAGGCGCGGGCATTCGTCGCGGCCAACCATCAGGCCGTGCTGATCACCCGCCGGTCCAGCGGGAGCGTGCAGTCCTCGCCGGTCACCGTTGGCATCGACGGGGACGGCAAGGTGGTCATCAGCAGCCGCGCGACCGCCTACAAGGTCCGCAACCTGCGCCGCGACCCGCACGCGGTGCTGTGCGTCTTCACCGACAACTTCTTCGGGCCCTGGCTGCAGGTCGAGGGCGCCGCCGAGCTCGTCTCGCTGCCCGAGGCGATGGACGGGCTGGTCGACTATTACCGCCGCATCAGCGGCGAGCACCCCGACTGGGACGACTACCGCCGCGCCATGGTGCGGGACCGGCGCCTGCTCATCCGCGTCTCAATCGACCAGGTCGGCCCGACCCGGCACGGCTGACGCACCACGCCACGGCACACGGCGCCGCACGGCGGCCACGCCCGCGACCACCACGATGAGCGCCGAGGCCGCCGGCACCCACTCGCCCCAGCGGTCATAGAGCGTGGTGGCGCGCGCCAGCGGCATCGTCACCACCGCGGCGCCGCGCCAGCTTTGCGGGTACCAGGCGAGGCGGCGGCCGCTCGGGTCGAAGGCCGCCGAGACGCCACTGATCGACGCCTGCACCACCGGACGCCCCGACTCGACCGCCCGCACCGCCGCCAGGCTGGCGTGCTGGTCGGGGCCCCAGGTGCCCTGGAAGGTGGTGGTGGCGCTCTGGATCACGATCAGGTCGGCGCCGAGGTTGGCGAGCCCGCGGCCAAGGTCGGGAAACGACGACTCGAAGCAGATCAGCGGGCCGAGGGCGAGCGGCCCGGAGCTGGTTGCCGCGTGCAGGACCACCAGGTGCTGGCCGTGGTGGCGGTTCTCGGTGGCCGCCTTGGTGAAATGGGTGACCCAGCCGAGCAGCGGCCGCAACGGCACGTACTCCCCGAAGGGCACCAGGCGCATCTTGTCGTAGCTGCCGAGCGGCCCGTCCGGCCCGATCAGCAGCGAGTTCTTGTAGATCCCGCCGCCGGTGCCGGTGCCGGTGCCGGTGCCGCGCCGCGCGTCGACGTTGGCGAGCACGTCCGCGCCGGTCGCCCGGACGATCCGCTCCAGGCGAGCCACGTCGCCGGGGTTGGCCGCCGGGTCGCGGCCGATGCTGCTCTCCGACCAGACGATCAGGTCCGGGTGCTGGGCGCCGAGCGCCAGGCTGGCCGTCTCGCTGGCCTCGAAGCGCGGCTCGACCTGGTGGATGATGCCCGGCTGGACCAGCGCGACCCGCACGCTCCCAGCGGCCGGCGGGGCGGGCCGGGTGGCGCCGTAGGCGGCTGCCGCGCCAACCAGCACCGCCGCCACCACCACGGCCCCGGCCCTGCCGGCCAGCCCCAGCCCCGCGAGGCCTGGGCCGCCACGCGGGCGAGGGGCGAGCGCCGCCGCCACGGCGACGTTGACAGCGACCAGCAGGAAGCTCACCGCCCATACCCCGCCGATCGCGGCGACCGCCAGGACCGGCCGGTCGTTCCACTGGCTCGCGCCGAGCAGCGCCCAGGGCCCGCCGAGCGCGCTCCAGGAGCGCACCACCTCGCCGAGCACCCACACCGCCGGCAGCAGCAGCACCGCCGCGGCGAGCCGCCCAGCCGACAGCGGGTCCCGCAGCAGCCTCCACCCAAGCCACCCGAGCGGCAGCCACAGCGCCCCGAGGAACAGCGCCGCCGGTGCCGTGAACACACCGGTGTTCGGCAGCAGCCAGGAGTCCACTGCCAGGAAGAACCCGATCCCGCCGCACCAACCCCGCATGGCGGCCTCCCGCCCTGTCGGCGCCGCCCGCGCCCACAGCAGCAGCGGGACCAGCCCGACAAAGGCACACCACCACAGGGCGGGACGCGGGAACGCGAGCGCCAGCGGCATGCCGAGGGCAGCCGCAAGCAGCCGTCCGCGCCAGCGGTGCCAGCGCCCGCGCTCCATACACAAACCTCCGGGTGCTCCGGCCAGGCCGAACCCGTGATCTCAGGCGAGCCCGTGATCTCAGAGGTTCATGGCGACATACTTGACGTCCAGGTACTCGTCGATCCCCTCCGGGCCGCCCTCACGGCCGATGCCGGACTGCTTCACCCCGCCGAACGGCGCCGCCGGGTTGGAGACGATTCCCTGGTTGAGGCCGACCATCCCGGACTGCAGCGCCTCCACCACTCGGAAGGCGCGTTTCAGGTCGCTGGTGTAGACGTAGGCGACCAGCCCGAACTCGGTGTCGTTGGCGGCCGCGACCGCCGCCTCCTCCGAGTCGAAGGAACTGACCGGCGCGACCGGCCCGAAGATCTCCTCCCGCAGCACCCGCGCGCCCGCCGGTACGCCCGCCAGCACCGTCGGCTGGTAGAAGTAGCCGCGCCCGTCGATCGCCCGGCCGCCGACCACCGCCTTGGCGCCCCGGTCGAGCGCGTCGCCGACCAGCGCACTGACCTTGTCGACCGCGGCCCGCTCGATCAGCGGACCGACCTGCACGCCGTCGTCGGTGCCACGGCCGACCTTGAGGGCGCCCATGCGCTCGCCGAGCCGCCCCGCGAACTCCTCGGCCACCGGCGCGGCCACGTGGAAGCGGTTGGCGGAGGTGCACGCCTCGCCGATGTTGCGCATCTTGGCGAGCATCGCGCCCTCGACCGCCGCGTCCAGGTCGGCGTCCTCGAAGATCAGGAACGGCGCGTTGCCGCCCAGCTCCATCGACACCCGCAGCACCTGGTCGGCGGCCTGCGCCAGCAGCTTGCGGCCCACCTCGGTCGAGCCGGTGAAGGAGAGCTTGCGCAGCCGCGGGTCGGCGATCAGCGGCCCGGTGGTCGCGCCCGACCGGGAGGTGGTGATCACGTTCAGGACCCCCGGCGGCAGGCCGACCTCCTCCAGGATCTGGGTGAGCGCCAGCATCGACAACGGCGTCAGGCCCGCCGGCTTCATCACCATGGTGCAGCCCGCCGCCACCGCCGGGCCGATCTTGCGGGTGCCCATCCCCATCGGGAAGTTCCACGGCGTGATCAGCAGGCACGGCCCGACCGGCTGCTTCATGGTCAGCAGGCGGCCTTTGCCGTTGGGGGCAACGGTGTAGCGACCGTGGATCCGCACCGCCTCCTCCGAGAACCAGCGGAAGAACTCGGCCGCGTAGGCGATCTCCGCCTTGGACTCGGCGACCGACTTGCCCATCTCCAGGGTCATCAGCAGCGCCAGCTGATCGCTGCGGGCCATGATCGTCTCGAACGCCCGCCGCAGGATCTCGCCCCGCTCCCGAGGCGGCCAGGCCGCCCACTCCTCCTGCGCGGCGACCGCGGCGTCCAGCGCGGCGGCGGCGTCGGTGGGGCTCGCGTCGGCGACCTCGCGCAGGACCTCCCCGGTCGCGGGATCCTCCACCGGCATGGTCCTGCCGCCGCTGGCGGGGCGCCACTCGCCGCCGATGTAGAGCTGCCCGTTGACGGCCTCCACCACGGAGCGCTCACTGGTTGCGATGCTCATCACGGCCCTCCTGTTGACCTGCGCGTCTGCGAACGCCAGGGTAACGCGGCGGCCTCCCGCTGTGATGTTCCAGGTAGCCCCACCCCGCCCCCGCCAGTTGTCCGGATAGGCGCGCAGCGGCGCCCGGCCTAGCCTCGACCTGGCAAGATTGTCACCAGCGAACCCAGGAGCAGGCAGCGATGACCGTCCACCAGGCACAGGCAGGGATCCGGCCGCCGGCCCGTCCGCCAGCCGAGCGGGTGTGGCGCGTCCTGGGCGCGCCGCTGGACCCACGGACCTGGATGGCCACCGGCTACCTGCTGCTCAGCATGTTCTTCGGGATCGCGTGGTTCGCGGTGATCATCACGTTGTTCCTGCTGAGCATTGGATTGGCGGTCGTCTGGGTCGGGGTGCCGCTCTTCGCGCTCAAGATCGTCTGCCTGCGCGAGATCGCCCGGGTCGAACGGGCCTGGGCGCGCACCGCTCTCGGCGCCGACATCCCCGATCCCTACCGGCCGCCGGAGCGCGGGTCGCTGTGGCGACGCCTCCGGGGCATGGCCACCGACCCGGCGACCTGGAAGGACTTCCTCTACGTGATGGTGCTGCTGCCGCTCGGCACGCTCTGGTTCAGCATCGTCACGGTCGTCTGGAGCGTCGCGTTCAGCCTGTTGGCCGTACCGGTCTGGTATCTCTGGCTCCCCGGCCATCGCGCCAGCTTCTTCGAGATCAACGGCCATGCCAACCTGGTGATCGGCACCCTGGTCGAGGCCCTGGCGCTCGGCTTGGCCGGCCTGCTGCTCTGCGTCGTGGCCGCCTGGGTCTCCCGCGGCCTCGGCGCCGGGCACGCCGCGATCGCCCGGGGGCTGCTCGGCCCAAGCCCCCAGCAGCTCGCCCGGCGGGTCGAGGCGCTGCAGGCCAGCCGCGCCCGCACCGTCGACGCCGCCGAGGCGGAGCGCCGCCGCATCGAACGCGACCTGCACGACGGCGCGCAGCAGCGGCTGGTCGCCCTCGCCATGGACCTCGGCATGGCCAAGGAGCGGCTCGCCGGCGACGCCGACCCCGAGGCGGTCCGCGCGCTGGTCGCCGAAGCCCACGACGAGGCCAAGCGCGCCCTCGTGGAGCTGCGGGACCTCGCCCGCGGGATCCATCCGGCGGTGCTCGCCGACCGCGGCCTCGACGCGGCCATCTCGGCGCTGGCGGCCCGCTCGCCGGTCCCGGTCGAGGTCGAGGTCGACACCGAGCGGCTGGCCAGCCCGGTCGAGTCGATCGCCTACTTCGTGGTCGCCGAGGCGCTCACCAACGTCGCCAAGCACGCCCGCGCCACCGAGGTGACCGTGCGGATCAGCCGGGAGCGCGAGCGGCTGCTTGTCGAGATCCGCGACAACGGCGCCGGCGGCGCCACCGTGGCTCATGGCGGCGGGCTCGGCGGCCTCGCCGACCGGGTCGCCGGGATCGACGGGCGCCTGGTCGTGGACAGCCCCCCGGGCGGCCCGACCGTGGTGCGAGCGGAGCTGCCGTGCGGGTCGTGATCGCCGAGGACTCGGTGCTGCTGCGGGAGGGCCTCGCCCGCCTGCTCGGCGAGGGCGGCCACGAGGTGGTCGCCAAGGTCGGCGACGGGCCCGGCCTGGTCCAGGCGGTCGACGCGTGGCGGCCCGACATCGCCATCGTCGACGTCCGCATGCCGCCCACCCACAGCGACGAGGGCCTGCGCGCCGCCGTCGAGGTCCGCGAACGCGCCCCCAGGACCGCCATCCTGGTGCTGTCGCAATATGTCGAGGAGCGCTACGCCGCCGAGCTGATCGGCGCCAGCGCCGAAGGGATCGGCTACCTGCTCAAGGACCGGGTCGCCGACGTCGGCGAGTTCCTCGCCGCGGTCCGCCGGGTGGGGGAGGGCGGCGCCGCGATCGACCCCGAGGTGGTCGCCCAGCTCCTCGGCCGGCGCCGCTGCGACAAGCCGCTGGCGCAGCTCAGCCCCCGCGAGCTGGAGGTGCTCGCGCTCATGGCGGAGGGCCGCAGCAACGCCGGCATCGCCGAACGCCTGGTGGTCACCGAAGGCGCCGTCGAGAAGCACATCTCCAGCATCTTCGCCAAGCTCGGCCTCCCCGCCGCCGAAGGCGACCACCGCCGCGTCCTGGCGGTGCTCACCTACCTGCGCGGCTGACCCAGCGGGCGAGTAGGCTACGGGCGATCCCGACACATGCGGAGGCGGAGGGTGAGCGGCACGATGCCAGCAGGCACGGATGGTACCCACGGCACGCACGGCGACGGCATGGACTGGCCAGAGCAGCACCGCACCACCTGGATCATCGGTGCGGCCAGCAACGCGGCCCTGCTCGCCGCCCTGGGGCTACTGCTCAGCCCCGCCTCCAAGCGCGGCGTCGCCACCGTCATGGTGGTCGTCGGCCTCGGCGCCGGAATCGGCGCGGTCCTGGCCGGGGTGCTCCCGCCCAGGCTGCGGCAGCTCACCGTGATGGAGCGCCTCAACAACGCCGCCTTCACCCTGGTCGCCGCGGTCGCCGCGCTGATCGCCTCCCAGCTGGCGGAACCATGGACGGTGATCATCCCCGGCCTGGTCGGCGGCCTGCTGATCGGCCGCGCCCTGCGCCTGGAGCGCCCCAAGCCCAAGTCAGACAGCTGACCCCTGGCGCTCAGTACCAGTGGTGCGCCTCCCAGAACGCCTGGGCGGCCTCGGCGGTGCCGTAGCGCTCCTTGACGTAGCCGCGGAAGGCCTGGAGCTGCAGGGCGCAGTTGGTGGTGTCGAAGTTCGCGCCGAGCAGGCGGATACGCAGGTCGAGCAGGAGCTGCCCGAGACCGAACGCGGTCGAGTGGGGGTTCTGGGCGAAGGGGTTGTCGCCGGACTCGTGCATGATGATCCAGACTTCCGACGCTGATGCCCCCGACAGGTCGCAGTGCCCGCTGCCCGTCGGCACGCTCACAGGCTGCTGGGACGCGATCTGCTGCTGGAGGCGCAACGCGGCCGACTTCCCGGCGATCTGGCTGACCTTGGCCAGCAGCGCCGCCATCGCCTTGGTGCGCAGGTCGCGGAGCTGCTGCGCCTGGCCGACCTTGTGCTGGATCTGGCCGGCGGCCTGCTGGGCGTCCTTGCGCGCCTGGACGAGCGCCACCCTGGCCGCGGCGTACTCCTTCTGCGCGATCAGCATGTCGCTCAGGTCGTCGTGGTTCTGCCTGGCCAGGTGGTCGAGGATGGTGACCTGGCTGAGCAGCTGCTGGACATTGTCGTTTCGGACCAGCACCTCGAGGCTGGCGGGAACGCCGTTGATGTAGATGTCGCGGGCCTGGTCACCGACCACCTGGCGCAGCCGCGCGACCTGAACCTTGGACGACGCCATCAACTTGACCGCCTGCTTGGCCTCCGCCGTGGCGGCGAGCTGGTCGGCGTTGGCAGCGGCCAGCTCGTTCTCGGCCTGGTTCAGGGCGGCGTCGGCCTCGTTCAGGGCCTTCTGCAAGGATCCCTGGCTGGCCTTGGCATCCGCCAGGGCGGCTTTGAGCTGCTTCAGCTGGGTGGCGACGTCGGTCGCCTGCCCGCCGGTGGCGCCGGCCTGATGGGGAAGGATCAGCAGTGCCATCACGAGGGCGCCCAAGATCCACAGGACCCAGGAACGCCGTTGGGTCGTCGTAGCCATCTGCTGGACGAGAACTCCCGGTAGGGGTCGGGGGCACGTACCTTGAACCTTGGAGCCTTCATGGCGTTGTGGGGGTCAAGCAGCCATGAAGCGGGTGAACAATATCCAGACCCCCTGCCGCTTGCAAGCAGGACGATCAGCTCGGACCTGTCTGAGCGGTTTCACCGGTCACCGCATCCCACCCACTTCCCACCCACACGTGTCGCACGGCTGTGGCATGCTGCGCCCGTGGACATCGCCATGGACAACCTGGAAGCCGGCGTGG
>DASWDC010000208.1:0-2898 GCA_036395655.1 Actinomycetota bacterium
TGGACAGCAAGGCGAACACGGAGCGTGGTTGACCACGGAGCGTGGTCGGAGGCGCTGAGCTGTCCGTTTGGGCCTGCTCTGCCGCGGCGGCTATGATCCTGACGCTTCGTCGATCAGGTAATTCAGCGACTGATCGCCAAAGCTCCAGATCGCCCCATCTACACAACCCCAAGGAGATTTATCGACAAATCGGCTGCCGTGAAGCCGGTCAGAGGAGGCAAGGCCGGATGGGAAGGGTCATCGCCCTCGCGAACCAAAAAGGCGGCGTCGGCAAGACGACCACCGCGATCAACCTCGGCGCCGCCCTCGCCGAGCAGGGCCAGCGGGTCCTGCTGGTGGACATGGACCCCCAGGGGGCGCTGTCGGTCGGGCTCGGGCTCAGCCCGATGGCCCTTGAGCAGACCGTCTACAACCTCCTGATGAACCCGGCCGCCGACGCCACCCCGGCGATCCGCACCACCAAGGTCGCTGGCCTCGACCTGCTGCCCTCCAACATCGACCTGGCCGCCGCCGAGGTCATGCTGGTCGCCGAGGTCGCCCGCGAGCAGGCGCTGGCGCGGGTGCTGGTGCCGTTGCGCCAGCACTACGACCACGTGCTGATCGACTGCCCCCCAAGCCTTGGCCTGCTGACCATCAACGCGCTGACCGCCGCCGACGGGGTCCTCATCCCGTTGGAATGCGAGTATTTCGCGCTGCGGGGGATGGCCCTGCTGATGGACACCATCACCAAGATCCGCGAGCGGCAGCTCAACCCCGACCTGGAGATCGTCGGCATCCTGGCCACCATGTACGATGCCCGCACGGTGCACGGCCGCGAGGTGCTCGGCCGGGTCGCGGACGCCTTCGGCGACCTGGTCTTCACCACCGTGATCGCCAAGACGATCCGCTTTGCCGAGGCGCCGGTGGCGGGGCAGCCGATCCTCACCTACGCGAGCGACTCGGCCGGCGCCGCCGCCTACCGCGACCTGGCCAAGGAGGTGGCAGCCGCATGAAGAACCGGGCCAGCCTGCCCGGCGCCGACGAGCTGTTCCGGGTCACCTCCATCGAGGCGGGCCGCGGCGCCCCCCGGGCCAAGCCGGAGTCAGCCCCAACGCCATCCCCGGCTCCGGGGAAACCGGCCGCGGTCAAAGCGGTGAAGAAGCCCCCAGCGCCGCAGCAGCAGCCGCCCGAGCGCGCCCCGAGCGGGCGGCGGCGCCACGACGAGAAGATCACCTTCTACTGCACCGCCGAGGAACTGATGGACCTGGAGGACGCCCGCCTGCGCCTGCGCCGCGACCACGGCATCGCCGTGGACCGCGGCCGCCTGGTCCGCGAGGCGCTCGCCCAGGTCCTCTCCGAGCTGGAGCAGCAGGGCGCGGACGCCCCGCTGGTGCGACGGCTGTCCGGCGCTCGATGAGCGCCGCATGAGCCGCATGAGCCGCATGAGGGCCGTCGACCTGATCGCGCGCAAGCGCGACGGCGGCGAGATCGCCCGCGCGGACCTGCGCGCGCTGATCCTCGGCTACGCCAGCGGGGCGGTCCCCGACTACCAGATGGCGGCCTTCCTGATGGCCGGCTACCTGCGCGGCTTCACCCGCCGGGAGGCCGAGGCGCTCACCGAGGCGATGGTCGCCTCCGGCTCCACCCTCGACCTCGGCAAGCTCCAGGGACGCACCGTTGACAAGCACTCCACCGGCGGGGTCGCCGACGCCACCACCCTGATCGTCGGGCCGCTGGCCGCCGCGCTCGGCCTCAAGATGCTGAAGCTGTCCGGCCGCGGCCTCGGCCACACCGGCGGCACGCTCGACAAGCTCGAGTCGATCCCCGGGTTCACGGTCGAGCGCAGCGCCACCGAGCTGCTCGACCAGGTCGACCGCGTTGGCCTCGCGGTCGCCGCCCAGAGCGCCGACCTGGTCCCCGCTGACAAGGCCATGTACGCGCTGCGCGACGTCACCGCCACGGTGGCCAGCACCGCGCTGATCGCCTCCAGCGTGATGAGCAAGAAGCTCGCCGGGGGAGCGAGCTGCGTCCTGCTGGACGTCAAGACCGGCTCGGGCGCGTTCATGAAAGACCCCCGGGCAGCCGCGTCGCTGGCGGGCCTCTGCGTCGAGATCGGCCGTGCCGCCGGCCGGCGGACCGCCGCGCTGGTCAGCGACATGAGCCAGCCGCTCGGCGACCTGATCGGCAATGCCGTCGAGGTTCGCGAGGCGGTCGAGGTGCTGCGCGGCGAGCGGGGTGGCCGCCTGCTCGACCTCTGCCTCACCTTGACTGGCCAGCTCGCCGCGCTCGCCGGGGCCGCCCCGCATCTTGACGCCGGGCGGGAGCGGGCCCGCTACGTCCTGGAGGGCGGCCACGGCCTGGAGAAGTTCCGTGCGTTCGTCGCCGCGCAGGGCGGCGACCCGGCGGTCGCCGACGACCCCGCCGCGGTCCTGCCGGCTGCCCCGCTCGCCGTCCCGGTCCACGCCGACGCCGGCGGCTTCCTCGCCGCCGTCGACGCCGAAGCGGTCGGCTGGGCGGCCGCCACCCTCGGCGCCGGCCGTCAGCGCAAGGACGACCCCATCGACCCGGCGGTCGCGATCGAGCTGCCCACCAAGATCGGCGACCACGTCGAAGCCGGGCAGCCGATCGCCACCATCCGCGCCCGCTCCGAGGCCGACGCGGAACGGGCCGAGGCGGCGCTGCGGGCCGCCCTGCGGTGGAGTGAGCAGCCGCCGCCGGCCCCCCCGCTGGTCCACCAGCTGATCGGGCCGTAAGCGCCAGCTGGCGCGGCCACGACACCGTGGCCGGCACGCTGGTGCTCGCCTCGTGCTACGGTGACCCAGAACGCTGGTCAGGTTTCGGCGTCGCAATTCTTGTGCCGACGGTGGGCCGAGGCGCGGAGCGGCGCGAGCCGGGACACCTTGACCAGCGTTCTGAGCC
>DASWDC010000209.1:0-7069 GCA_036395655.1 Actinomycetota bacterium
TCGCCGCGCGGGCGGCCTCCGCGCTGGCTGATTCCGCCGCCGGGACCGGGGCTGGGACCGGGGCCGCCACAGCTCCGCTCCCGACAGGGTCTGGCCTGGGGCGGGAGCAAATGCTGCAGGTCAAGGGGTTATGGGTGATCGACGACGAACACGGGGGAGCGCGGGCGCGGGTCGCCGGGCTGGACCTGGTGGTGCACCGTGGCGAGATCCATGCCGTCGCCGCCGCCGACGGCGAGGGCGCGGGCGAGCTGATCGAGGCGGTGCTCGGTCTGCGGCGGCCCGACGGTGGCCGCATCTACCTCGGCGATGACGACGTCACCCGGGCGAGCGTCCGCGCCCGGCGCGGGCACGGGCTCGGCTACCTCCCGCCGGACGAGGTCCCTGGCGGGCTTGTCGGCGACCTCAGCCTGCGCCACAACGCCCTGCTCGGCCGCGGCGGGCGTGGGACGCGGCGGCGGGCCGCCATGCTCGCGGCAGCGGTCGCTCCGGGGCTCACCCACCTGCCGGCCTGGGTGGTCTCGCGGGGCGACCGGCAGCGGCTGCTGCTCGCCCGTGAACTCGCCGACCGGCCCAGCGCGCTGCTGGCCGTCTGCCCCACCCGGGGGCTTCGGCGCGACGAGGCGGAGCCGCTGTGGCAGGTGCTGCGGGCCGAACGCGACCACGGGCTGGCGGTGCTGCTGTGGTCGGCCGACCCCGAGGAGCTGATCGCCCTGGCCGACCGTGTCACTGTCGTGATGGGTGGACATGTGGTCGCGGAGCTGGCTGGGCCGACGCTCACCACCGTCGCGCTCAGCACCGCGATGCAGGGACGGCCGGTCCCGCCCGCCGACGCCGTGGAGGGCGAGGCCGTGCGGCGGCAGGGGAGTGCCGCCGAGCCGGCGCGGGCGCGGCGGCACCAGCTCAGGCCCGGGCGGCAGTGGGCCCGGCCGTGGCGCTGGCCGCTCGGGCGGCGGCTCGGGCGCCGCCCTGGGCGAGGCGGCGCCGGTGGGAGTGCGGACCGGTGAGGGCGGACGCCGCCGGTGCCGGCCGGCCTCCCGTCGGGACCCGCCCCCGGAGCCGGAGATGGACGCCGTGCCTGCTGGTCCCCGCCGCCACGGTGGCATCCATGGCGGTCGCCGCGCTGGTCGCGGTAGGCGCCGCCGCAGCGATGCTCGCCCTGGCCAGGGGGTGGAGCCCAGTGGAGGCGGCGCGGCTCGTCGCCAGCGCCGGGTTGCTCCGCCCGGGGTCGCTCGCGGCCGCCGCCAAGGCGGCCACGCCGTTGCTGCTGGCCGGGTTGGCAGCCACGATCGCCTTGCGCGCCGGCCTGGTCAACCTGGGAATCCAGGGCCAGGCCATGGCCGGGGCGCTGGCGGCCACGCTGGCCGGGGCGCACCTCGCGGCCCCGCCCGGTCTGCGCCTGGCGCTGGTGCTGCTCGCCGGGATGGCCGGCGGGTTCGCATGGACGCTGCTCCCCACCCTGCTGGCCTGGCGGGGTGTGCCGGAGCTTCTCTCGACCGTACTGGCGAGTGGGCTTGCCCTCGCCGTGCTTCCCGCCGGGGCCGAGCTGCCGCGGGTACGGTCGAGCGCCGTGGTCGGCGGGATGCCCGGAGCCCCAGCACCGGGCGCGCTCACCTGGATGCTGCCGTTGGCCCTCCTCGCCGTGCTCGCCTGGTGGCTCGCCGCTCGCTTCAGCCGCTTCGGCCTGAAGCTGCGAGTCCTGGGCATGGCCCGGCACGAGGCCCTTCTCGCCGGCGTCCGACCGAGCATCACGCTGGCCACGGCGCTCTTCCTCTCCGGCGCCGTCGCGGGCCTGTGCGGCCTCCAGGACGCCCTCGCCCCGGGGGGCCCGCACGCCGCCGCCGGGCTGGCTGGCGGCGCTCCGCTCGACCTGGACCTGGCCGCCGGTCCCGGGCTGACCTACGGCTACGGCCTCGCCGGTGTCGCCGTCGCCCTGGCCGGACGGGGCAGCCCCGCCGGCCTGGTGGCCGCCGCGCTGGCGTTCCCGCTGCTCGGCCAGGTCGCCGCGGCCGCCCATATGCCAGCGCAGGCCGCCGCCGTCCTGCAGGGCGTGGCGCTGATCGCGGTCCTGGCCGCGACCGCGCTCGCCCGCCGCCTGGCCGCACCCGCCGCCGCGCGCCGCTTCGTGTCGCTGCTGGAGGGCCAGGCGCAAGCGTCCGGCGCCGACGCGACCAGCAGCGCGGCCACGGCCGCCACCGAGCCGGCAGGTGCCGCCAGTGCTTGAGCCGTTGCGGGCGCTCGCGCCCGCGCTGCTGGTCGCGACCGTCCTGCGGGCGGCGGCGCCGCTGCAGCTGGCGGTGCTCGGCGCCGTGATCAGCCAGCGGGCGGCGGTGCTCAACCTCGCCCTCGAAGGGGCGATGGCGCTCGGCGCCGCCGCGGGCGCCTGGGTGGCGGTCGGGCACGGACCGCTCGCCGGCCTGCTGGCCGGCGTCGTGGCCGGGGGCGCTGTGGGCGCGTTGCAGGCAGTGGCCGTGATCGGCTTGCGAGTCGACCAGCTCGCCACTGGAATCGCGCTCGACCTGCTCGCGCTTGCCGCCGCCACCGGGCTCGCCGCGCATTCCCGGCTCGCCGGCAACCTGGGTCTGGCCGCGCCACGGCATCTGCCCGCGGCCGCGCTGGCGCTCAGTGTGCCCGGCCTTGGCCACGGCACCCTCCGCATCCCGGCGATGGCGCTGGTCGCCGGGGCGCTCGACCTCCTCACCTGGCTCGTGCTGCGCTTCACCCCGGTCGGGCTGCGGCTGCGCGCGCTCGCCGAGGAGCCCGAGGCAGCCGAACGCGCCGGGGTGGCGACCGGCCCCCTGCGCGCCGGGGCCCTGCTCGCGGCCGGGGCGCTCGCCGGCCTCGGCGGCGCCGCCCTCCCGCTCGACGGTGCCGCCGCCGGCTCCGGCGTCGCCCTCGCCGGGATCGCCCAGGGGCGTGGGTTCGTCGCCCTCGCCATCGCGCTGATCGCGGGCCGCTCCCTGCTGGCCGCCGCGCTGCTGTGCCTGCCGCTCGGCGCTGCCTGGCCGCTCCCAGCCGGCCGCGGCGGTGCCATCCTGTGGATCGCCCTGCTGCTCGCCCTCGCCCTGCGGATCCGCCGGGCGCGAATGCCCCGCGCCCTCAACTGGCGCGCCGACCCCTCAGCCTGACGGCAGGAACGCTGCTCGAGTATCCCGACTTCGTCCGCTGGGCGCAGGTCCTGGCCGGTGGTCTCGTCGACCCGCGGCGCGCCCTCTCCGGCGCGAGCCCCAACTCGCCGAGGACCGCGAGCGCCAGGTATTCCTCGTCGTGGAGGAGGCTGAGCAGCAGGTGCTCGGTGGCGACGTGGTCCTGGCCGAGCCGGCCGGCCTCCGTCTGGGCGTAGCGGACCGCCTTCTGGGCAGGTTCGGTGACGCGCATCGGCCAACCTCCTCGCGCCGGCTTCGGACCGCGACCATTCCCGCCAGCATGCCAAGCGCCAGGTCGTCGGGTTGCCGCGGAGGGCCTGGGCGAGCAGTTCGAGGAGCGTGTGCCAGCCTGCAGGTCGCGGCTGGCGTGCTCGGAGGCGAGGTGGGGCGGTTCGGTGTGGGTGAGGATCAGCACCTTCCTTCCGGTGGGGTGGCACGCCTCGGGCGGCTCGGCACGCTCGCGTTCCGTATAGCCTTTCCCTCAGCGAGCGGGACGGCCAAGTCGGCAGCGACAACAAGCGGACAAGACAGAGGAGCGCGGAGGTTTGGCGGGGGAGCGGACCAAGATCGTAGCCACGCTGGGGCCGGCATCGGGGGATCCGGTGATGCTCGGGGCGATGCTCGAGGCCGGGGTGGACGTGGTGCGGCTCAACTTCTCGCATGGGGCGCGGGAGGATCATCTGGCGCGGCTGGAGCTGGTGCGGCGGCTGGCCGCTGAGCGGGGGCGCAACGTGGCGGTGCTGGCCGACCTGCAGGGGCCGAAGATCCGGGTGGGCACGGTCGGGCCGGACGGGGTGACACTCGCCGCTGGCGGCGACTGCGAGCTGCTGGCCGGCGCCGAGCGGGCCCCGGCCGGGGTGGTGCCGGTGGTCTACGAGCGGCTCGCCGCCGACGTCGCGCCCGGGGATCGCATCCTGCTCGACGACGGCGCGATCGAGCTGCGGGTCCGCTCGGTGCATGGCGAGCACATCGCCTGCCAGGTGCGCGGCGGCGGGGTGGTGCGGTCGGGCAAGGGCGTGAACCTGCCGGGGGTGCGGGTGTCGGCGCCCTCCCTGACCGCCAAGGACCACGCCGACCTGGCCGCCGCGGTCGCGGCCGGGGTCGACTACGTGGCGCTGTCGTTCGTGCGCCGCGCCGCCGACGTGCTGGAGGTCAGACAGGCGATCGCCGCGCTCGGCGGCGAGATGCCGGTGGTCGCCAAGCTGGAGCGGCCAGAGGCGGTCGAGCAGCTCGACGAGATCCTGGCGGTCACCGACGCGGTCATGGTCGCCCGGGGCGACCTCGGCGTGGAGCTGGCGGCCGAGCAGGTCCCGCCGTTGCAGAAGGAGATCATCGCCCGCGCCAACGCCGTCGGCGTGCCGGTGATCACCGCCACCCAGATGCTCGAGTCGATGGTGACCAACGCGCGGCCGACCCGAGCGGAGGTCAGCGACGTGGCCAACGCCATCTTCGACGGCACCGACGCGGTCATGCTGTCGGCGGAGAGCGCCGTCGGCGCCTGGCCGCTGGAGGCGGTCGCGACCATGGGCCGCATCGCCGCCGCCGCCGAGGCGAGCCCGAACCTCAACCACCCGCCCCCGCCGGCCGGCGGCGTGCTCGACGTGGCGGCGACCGTCTGCAAGGCGGCGGTGCAGGTCGCCGCCGACCTCCACGCCCGCGCGATCGTGGCGTTCACCGAGAGCGGCGCGACCGCCCGGTTCGTGTCGCGGTTCCGCCCTCGCGCCCCCATCGTCGGGCTGACCCCCTACGAGCCGGTGCGGCGCCGCATGACCCTCTACTGGGGCGTCGAGGTCCCCGCCACGGTCGCGCCGACCAGCGAGATGCTCGCCATGGTCGCTCAAGCCGACCAGCGTCTCTGCGCGGACGGCACCTGCCGGCCCGGCGACGTTGTGGTAATCGTGGCCGGGACGCCCGGCTGGCGTGGCGCGACCAACCGTTTGATCGTCCACCGGGTGGGGGAAGAAGGAGACATCCAGCGCCCCGCCTAATTTCAGCTTGCTTTGGCCGTTTCGTCCCGCCGGGGCACTTCTAGTCACGATGAACTAGATGACAACGGGAGGGTTTTCGGTAACACTGCCGAGACCGGAGCGGCCGGGTCGACGAAGGGGGATGAAGATGCGAGCTGAGATAGGTGAGGCTTACGAAGCGTCGACCAGCGCGCTCCAGGCCGCGAAAGGACAGCGGCTCAGTCTCCGGCGGGCCCTCGGCGAGTTCGAACGGGCGCTGGCAAGCCCCGTCACCGACCCGGTCGAGGGATGCATCGCCCGCCTGATCACGGCCGTGCAGCACCTACGGGTGGTCTTCGCCCTGCACGTGGACGTGACCGAGGCGCCGGACGGCCTCTACGAGGAGATCCTCGACAACGCCCCCCGCCTCGCCAACAAGATCAACCGTTTCAAGCGCGAGCACGCCAGCATCAGCGACGCGATCGAGCGTGGCGTGGCCGACCTCGGCGACGCCAGCGCGCTCACCCCGGAGCTGCGCGGCCAGCTGGTGAAGCTGTTCGACGACCTCACCCGCCACCGCAAGCGCGGCCTCGACTTGGTCTACGAGGCCTACCACGTCGACATCGGCGGAGAAAGCTAGGGATACCCCGGGTGCGAGACTGCGCCTTGGCGTGGGTGGCCCGGCGGGGTCCCGTTCTCCGCTCCGAGAAGCAGGTCGCGAGAACGGGACCCCGCCGGGCCGACGGTGGTCCATACGGCTCCGGCTCGCACTCACCCCTATGGAGGTGTCGAGTGGGGGCGCGGCGCTTGTGGCTTGGGGATGGTATGTCGTCAGCGGGTTACCTGGGTGCCGGTGGTGGTGGTGAGGGCCTTCTCGGAGAGTTCGGGGGTGGTGATGATTGCGCGCTGGCCGCCCTGGGCGAGGAAGGTGAGGGCGGCTTGGATTTTTGGGAGCATGCTGCCGGGGGGGAACTGGCCGGCGGCGGCGTAGGCGGCAAGTTCGGCGGCGCTGACCTCGTGGAGGTCGCGCTGGGTCGGGCGGCCGAAGTCGAGGGCGACGTGGTCGACGCCGGTGAGGATGAGTAGGGTGTCCGCGCCGATCTGGGTGGCGAGCAGGGCGGCGGTCAGGTCCTTGTCGACCACTGCCTCCACGCCGGTCAGCGAGCCGTCGGGCTGGCGTACCACCGGGATGCCGCCGCCTCCGGCGGCGACCACGATCACGCCGAGGGTGAGCAGGGCGCGGATCGCCCCTTCCTCGAGCACCTCGTGGGGTTGCGGTGAGGGCACCACCCGGCGCCAGCCGCGACCGGCGTCCTCCCGCATGACCCAGCCGTCGGCGGCCATGTGGCGCCTCGCGGCCGCCTCGTCGTAGAAGTCGCCGATCGGCTTGGAGGGGGCACCGAACGCCGGGTCGGCGGGGTTGACCACCGTGCGGGTCAGCAGCGCCGCCACCGACCGCCGCATCCCGGCTGCCTGCAGGGCGTTGTCGAGGCACTGCTGCAGCATGAACCCCATGCGGCCCTGGGTGTCGGCGACGAGGGCGTCCAGGGGGAGCCGCGGGAGCTGCCCGGTCGCCGCCCCCGCCTCGCTGCGCAGCAGGCTCTCGCCCACCTGCGGGCCGTTGCCGTGGGTCAGCAGCAACGGCCGCTCGCCCTCGCTGAGATGAACCAGATGCTCCGCGGTCCGCTGCGTGCGCTGATACTGGGTCCTCAGCGTTTCCCGGGCACCGAAGGGGGCGATCGCGTTGCCCCCCAGCGCCACCACGACCGGCGCTTCCCCCACGTCCAGGCCCCCCTTGCGACCGCCGGCACGCCGTTGTGCCGGAAGGCCGCAAGGCTACCGGATCGGTAGGCCCCAGAGGGCGAACCAGCGAGTCAGGTCGGGCTCGACCGGCAGGTCCGAGCCGAGGGTCGCGCGGACGCGGAGCTCCAGCTCGTTGTCGCGCTTCTCGCCGTCGCGCGGCGCGAACGGGTAGAAGGT
>DASWDC010000210.1:0-12184 GCA_036395655.1 Actinomycetota bacterium
CAGCCGGAGGTTGAGCCGCTCGTCGCCGGCACCGCCACGCTGACCGGGGCGCCAGGCTGCGTGCGGGTGGTTGGCGTCAAGGGCGCGCCCGCGCCGCTGCTGACCGGCTGGAGCGCGGGCCTGGGGGTGGAGATCCGCGACGGCGCGGTCGCCGACGGCCACGACGCCGCCGGCCAGCTCGGCCCGTTCACGGTGCTGACCGCCGCCGAGCTGGCCCTGGCGGTCGCCGCCGCGTTCGGCGACGACACCATCGAGTGGGCGGCCGTCGGCGGGCGGTCGCTGCTGCTCCAGTCGGGCGCGTGCGGGCGGCGCCCGGCGCCCGCACCGCAGGACCGGAACCAGGTCCGGGTGGAGGCGGCGGGGGCGCACCTGACCACGGCGGCCGGTCCGGCCCGGGTGGCGAGCAGCGCCGAGCTGCACGCCCACGCGGACGCGATGGCGCACGGCGAGCGCTTCCAGGGCCAGCCCGCCGCCCCGGGGATCGCCGCCGGACCGGCCCGGGTCGCCGGCGGGTCGCCGCAGCGGCTGCCTCTCCCGGACCGGGCGGTGGTCGTGGCCCGGTATCCGCTCCCCCACCTGGCGCCGCTGCTGTGGGGCGCGGCGGCGGTGGTGACCTTCGGCGGGAGTCCGGCCGCGCACCTGTTCCAGGTCGCCCGCTCGCTCGGCGTCCCGGCGGTGGCGGGCTGCGGCGGGCTGGATGGGCGGCTCGCGCCGGATGCGGACGCCGTGCTCGCGGTCGACGGCGGCTCCGGCGAAGTGGGGCTTGCCTAATGCATTTTATATGCTGCAGTATCGCGGTCGGAGCCCCCGCTGGCGCTGGAGCCCCTCGGAGGACGATGCCGGTGACTGGAAGAGCGTTCGTCCTGCAGGTCCTGAACGGGATTTCCTTCGGCGCGCTCCTGTTCCTGCTGTCGAGCGGATTCCAGCTGATCTTCGGGCTGATGCGCATCGTCAACCTGGCGCACGGGTCGTTCTACCTGGTCGGCGGCTACATCGGCCTGTCGGTGCTGCGCGCCGGCGGGAACTTCTGGCTGGCGGTCGGCGCCGCCGCCCTGTCGGTCGCGACGATCGGGCTGGTGGTCGAGCTCGGCCTGCTGCGCCGCCTGCGTGGCCAGGCGATGCCGGAGGTGCTGCTCACCGTCGGGCTGTCGCTGATCTTCGCGGACCTGTCGCTGGCGCGCTGGGGCGGTGACCCGCAGATCTTGCCAAGCCCGCCGGGGCTGCAGGGCTCGATCCACCTCGGCAGCCTCACCTACCCGACCTTCCGGCTGTTCGTGCTGGCGCTGGGCGCGCTGGTCGCCGCCGGGCTGTGGCTGCTGCTGTCACGCACCCGGATCGGCGCGATCGTGCGGGCGGGCGCCGACGACCAGGAGATGGTCATGGCGCTTGGCGTCAACATCCGGGCGGTGTTCGCCGGGGCGTTCACCATCGGCGCGCTGCTGGCCGGGATCGCCGGGATCGTCGGCGGGGTGTTCCTCGGGCTGTATCCAGGCGCCGACGGGGAGATCCTGCTGTTCGCGCTGGTGGTGGTGATCCTCGGCGGGCTCGGCAGCCTCCAGGGCGCGATGGTCGGGAGCCTTTTGGTGGGGCTGATCGACGCCTTCGGGCGCGAGCTGGTCCCCTCGCTGTCGTACTTCCTGCTGTTCGCGCCGATGGCGCTGGTACTGATCTTCCGGCCGCGCGGCCTGTTCGGGAAGGCGACCACGTGACTGCCGGAGGGCGCCTTCCCGGCCCGAGGTGGCGGCTGACCGGCGCCCTCAAGCTGGGCGGCCTCGCGCTGGTGCTGGCGCTGCTGGTGAGCCTGCCGTTCCTGACCGGGTCGTTCTATGTCAGCCTCGCCACCCAGGGCCTCTATCTGGGGCTGTTCGCGCTGTCGATCAACCTGCTGGCCGGCTACGGCGGGATGATCACCCTCGGCCAGGCGGGCGTCAGCGGGATCGCCGGGTACGGGCTGGCGATCTTCCTGACGCGCTTCAACTGGCCGCTCGGGGTGGCGATCGTCGCCGCGCTGGCGCTTACGGTGGCCGCCGCCGCCTTCCTCGGCGCGCTGGCGATGCGCACCAGCGGCGTCTACTTCCTGATGGTCACCCTCGCCGAGGGGATGGTCATCTGGGGCATCGCGCAACGGTGGAACACCGTCACCGGCGGTGACAACGGCATCCGGGGCGTCACCCGGCCCGGCTTCGCCAGCGTCTACTGGAAGTACTACTACTTCACCCTCGCCGTCGTGGCACTGTGCGTGGCGCTGATCGCGCTGGTCGTGCGCTCGCCGTTCGGGCTGACCCTGCGGGGGATCCGCGAGTCCGAGGGACGCATGGGCCCGCTCGGCTACAACGTGGCGCTGCACAAACTGGTCGCGTTCGTGGTCGCGGGGGTGTTCGCCGGGGTCTCCGGGCTGCTCCTGGCGATGGACAACAACTTCTTCAGCCCGTCGTCGGTCCACCTGAAGGCCTCCGCCGACGGGCTGCTGATGTCCATCCTCGGCGGGATGGGCACGCTGACCGGCGCGTTCGTCGGCTCGGGCGTGTTCGTGTTCATCACCAACTACGTCAGCGGCTACCTGACGCGGTGGCCCACGCTGCTCGGCCTGATCTTCGTCCTGGTGATCCTGTTCGCCCGGGACGGGATCGTCGGCGCGTGGAACCGCTGGGTGTGGGCGCCGCTGCTGCGCCGCGCCGGCCAGGCCGAAGCGGCCGAGCTGGCCGAGGAGGCGGCGCGGGAAGTCGCCAGCGGGCTGCTGTCCGGCCCTCCCGCCGGCGTGGGAACCAAAGGAGGACCCCAATGAGGCACCGTCGTTCCAGTTCCGTGCTTCTGCTCGCCGTGCTCGCGCTCGTCCTCGCCGCCTGCCACTCGCCGGGGTCGCGGTCGTCGGGTGGGAAGTCGGGGACCATCAAGATCGGCTTCATCAGCCCGGTCACCGGCACCACCGCCGCCTCCGGCATCGAGATGCTCAACGGCTGGAAGCTGTACTGGAAGCTCAACCCGAACACGGTCGCCGGCCGCAAGATCACCTGGACCAGCGAGGACGACGCCGGCGACCTGAACACCGGCCTGCAGAAGGCGCGCAAGCTGGTGGAGCAGAACGGGGACCAGGTGCTGGTCGGGCCGCTACTGGCCAACGTCAGCTACGCGGTCGCGCAGTACCTCTCCACCCAGCCGAACGTGGTGGGGCTGAACCCGGTCGCCTCCGCTGACGACCTGAGCCAGCGCAAGGCGGTCAAGAACTACGTCCGCACCGGCGGCTGGCAGAGCTCGACGCCGCCGCAGGTGGCCGGTGACTGGGCCTGGCAGCAGGGCTACCGGCGGGCGATCACGCTCTGCCAGGACTACGCCTTCGGGCAGGAGTCGTGCGGCGGCTTCATCAACACCTTCACCGACCACGGCGGCAAGATCGTGAAGCAGCTCTGGGCGCCGCTGGGGACCACCGACTACAGCTCCTATCTGGCGCAGATCAACCCCAAGTCCGCCGACGTGGTCTACATCGCCACCGTGGGCGCCGACTCGGTGCGGGTCATCAAGGGGTGGAGCCAGTTCGGCCTCAAGAGCAGGATCCCGCTGATCGGCCAGGAGACCACTCTGGAGCAGTCGCTGATCCGCGCGATGGGCGACGCGGCGGTCGGCCTGCAGTCCTTCGGGCACTACGCCGAGGGCCGCGACGACCCCATGACCCAGCAGTTCGACACCGCCTACGAGCAGGAATACCACCTCATCCCGTCGTATTACGCCTGTGCCGCCTACACCGGCGCGCAGTGGTTCGCCCAGGCCCTCCAGCAGACCGGCGGCGACATGAGCGACGTCGCGCACTTCACCGACGTGCTGCGCGGCATCAAGCTGACCGACTCCTGCATGGGGCCGATGCACTTGGACAGCAACGGCGGCAACGTCTTCAACGTGTACCTGCGCCAGGTGGCCAAGGACAGCCAGGGCCGCAACTACAACAAGGTGCTGAAGAGCTTCCCGGACATCAGCCAGTTCTACTGGTACAAGCCGGAGGCGTTCCTGGCGCAGCCGGTCTACTCCCGCCAGTACCTGGGCGAGAACTGGCCGACCTCCTGCGACGCCTACGTCACCGGCAAGTGCCCCTCCCAGTCGCAGTGACCAGGTGAGGGGGCTTCGGTGACCCAGGCTGGCGCGGCGCTCCGACTGGAAGGCGTCACCCGCGATTTCGGCGGCCTGCGGGCCGTCGACGAGGTGACGCTGACCATTCCCCCCGGGGAGCGCCGCGCCATCATCGGCCCCAACGGCGCCGGCAAGACCACCCTGTTCAAGCTGATCAGCGGCGAGGACCGCCTCACCGGGGGGCGGGTCGAGCTGTTCGGCCGCGACATCACCAACCTGCCCTGCCACCGGGTCACCCGCATGGGCCTCGGCCGCACCTACCAGATCACCCAGGTCTTCCCGGCCCTGTCGGTCGAGGAGAACGTGCTCCTGGCCGCGCAGGGCGCCCGCCACGGCAAGTTCGCCATGCTGCGCCCGGTGCGCGGCCGCCGCGAGCTGGTCGGGACCGCCCACGAGGCGATCAGCCGCGCAGGCCTCGACAGCGTCGCCAAGGCGCGGGCGGCCGAGCTGGGCCACGGCCAGCAGCGGCAGCTGGAGCTGGCGCTGGCGCTCGCCGCCGCCCCGCGGATCCTGCTGCTGGACGAGCCGGGCGCGGGCCTTGCGGCGGCGGAGCGGGCCCGCATGCGCGAGCTGGTCCGGGAGCTTCCCCGCCAGACCACCATCCTGCTGATCGAGCACGACATGGAGCTGGCCCTGGGCCTCGCCGACCGGGTCACCTGCATGCACGACGGCCGTGTCGTGGCCGAGGGCAGTCCCGGCCAGATCAAGAACGACCAGCGGGTGCAGGACATCTACCTGGGGAGGGCGTCGCGCTGATGCTGAAGGTCTCCGGCCTCGCCTGCGCCCACGGCCTCGCCGCGGTGCTGTCCGACGTGTCGATCGAGGTACCCGACGCCACCGTGGTCGCCCTCCTCGGCCGCAACGGCATGGGCAAGACGAGCCTCTGCCGCTGCGTCATGGGCCTGGAGCCCCCCCGCGTCACCGCCGGCCAGATCGACCTCGACGGCACGAAGCTGTCCGGCCTCCCCCCGTATGCCCGCGCCAAGCTCGGCATTGGCTACGTTCCCCAGGGCCGCCGCGTCTTCCCCTCCCTCGACGTGGTCGAGAACCTCACCATGGCCGCCCGCCCCGCCCCGAGCGGCGCCGGCGGCGGTGGTGGCGACGGCATCGAAGCCTGGACCCTCGACCGCGTGTGGGCGATGTTCCCCCGCCTCGCCGACCGCAAGCACCACCCCGCCGGCCAACTCTCCGGCGGCGAGCAGCAGATGCTCGCCATCGCCCGCGCCCTCATGACCAACCCCCACCTCCTGGTCATGGACGAGCCCTCCGAAGGCCTCGCCCCCGTGATCGTCGAATCCCTCGGCGAGCATCTGCAGGCCCTGCGCGCCTCCAGCCTGTCGATCCTCCTGGTCGAGCAGAACTACACGTTGGCGATGACCCTCGCCGACACGGTCTATGTGCTGGAGAACGGCCGCATTGTCTTCCACGGCCCCCCCGCCACGCTCGACGCCGCCGATGACGTCAAGCGCCGTCACCTGGGCGTGGGCGTGTAAAGGGTATTCGGGCAGAGACTGAGCTGATCGGGCGATTGGCGTAGTTGACGAGCTAGGTCTGGCATGCGATGGTTACGGTGGCAGACCATACCCGCACCTCTCAGCAAAAGGGCTCATTGATGGTTGCCACGATTCTCGTGGGCGGCGTCCTCGCCATCCTCACCTTTTATCGGGCTGACGCTCGCCGACCGGCGCAACCCCAACCGCTGGGACGACAAGGCCTACGAGCAGGCGCTCCGCAGCGCCGCTCGCCGCACACCTGGTAGCCGCCTTCCGTCGGGGCCGTCCACATCGTGCTGGCGCTGACGGGCTGCACCAGCCGGCAATGAGGAGCGGGTTGTCCCGGTATCCTTGTCGACGAAGATCACGAGCTGGGTGGGGCCTCGTCGATGGTCGGCTCGTTCTCCAACTCGCCGGCGGGTTTCTTGAGCCCGCTGTCACCAAGTCCAGGCCGCAGCGATGACTCATGCGGCACGAGCCGGTAGGGCTCCTGCCTCTTGCCGCTGACCGAGCAGTGCGGGTCTGGTCGCCACGGGTCGATGACGTCGATCCCGGTGTCTCGGAAATCCTTGAGGTTGCGCGTGGCCAAAGCTGCCTGGAGGACGCGGCAGATGGCGGCGATCTGCGCGTCGAAGCCATCGATCGGGCGGCCCGCACGGTCCCGGCCGCTCACCACCGTCGCGTATGCCAGCGCCGCCTTTGCGTCGAACGAAAGGATGCGCTCCTCGAAGGCCGCGAACACCTCCTCGGCGGCGGATCGCAGCAACCGCTTCCGCGGGCCGCCGGGCAGCCGCTCGATGCCATAGGCGATCTCGGCCAGTGTGATCGACGTCGTGTACAGCTCGCGCTCGTTGCCTCGCACCCAGGCGACCACCGCCGCTGTCGGCGACGGCCGCATGAGCTCCGAGACCACGTTGGTGTCGACGACGATCATTCTGGAAGGTCCGCCGCACGCGCCGGTACCGAACGTGCCGGCAGGTCGAGTTCCACCCCGCCAAGCGCCCCAAATCGGTCCAGAAGGGTCGTGAACAGTCCTTCAGACCGCTCCGGCTCCCTGACCGCCTCCTGGAGGATGGCGCGGATCTCGGACTCCATCGACCGCCCGTGCTGGGCAGCCCTGACGCGCAGAAGGCGCTTTGTCTCTTCGTCCAGGTTTCGGATGCTGACTGCTGCCATCATGACCCCCCTCCTATGCTAGCAATGCTAGCACCGCCGAGCGTTGGACCGTGAGTCACGCGAGTCGTGCCTGGCCGATCAAGCGTCGCGGCAGCGGAGGACCACCTGCTCGCCAAGCTCGGCGACCGCGACCGCACCCAGCTCGTCATCGTGGCCTACGAGACCGGGCTGGTCGCCCCGGCCTCCTCTTGCTCTATGCAGCAGCCGCGCCTACCCGTCGCCGCTGGCCACGACCCGGACGGTCTCGATTCCCTGCCATCTGGCGTCGCCGGTCAGGATGAGGTCGGCCTCGTGGCGCAGCCCGGTGGCCACGATCACCGCGTCGGGGAGCTTGAGGCCTCGCTTGGCTCGCAGTTCGGCGGCGAGCCGGGCGATGCTCGCCGAGACGTCCAGGATGCGACTCTGGGCGGCGAAGCGCTCGACGATCTGGACCGCATCCCCTCCCGCTCGCAGGGGTCCGACGAGAAGCTCGGCGTAGGTGAGCGCCGAGATGCCGAGTGCGTGCCGGTCCCGCTCGGCGAGCAGGACGCGGGCGGCGGCCCGGTGGAGGGCGTCGTGGCGATTGAGGGCGGCGATGACGATCGAGGTGTCGAGCAGCGCTAGTCCCATTCAGCGCGCAACTCCTGGAGGTAACCCTCCGGGTAGACGTCGCTGCCGAGCGCGCCGAGCAGGTCTTCGAGCCGGTCGTCGGCGCGGGTGAGGATGACCCTGCCGGGACCGAGCGCCTGGACCCGGAGCGACTCCCCGGCCTGGATTCCTGCCTCGGCGAGGACCGCGACGGGAACGGTTACCTGGTGCTTGCGGCTCAGGCGGGTGAACCCCCGACGCCGAGGAGGTTTCTTTTCTTTCTCGCTCATGAGTAAAGCTTACCATCACCGAGTCGCCCTAGGCCGAAATGCTAGCCTCGTCCGCTAGCACCTAGATGTCGCCCGCTGGTGAGCCTGGGTAGCGGTGGAGGGCGGAGCCGCCGCGGAAGGAGGCGAAGACGACGCAGCCTTCGGGGTATTCGAAGGGGCCGTGGGGGACCTCGGGGGGGCCGTAGCAGGAGTCGCCGGGGTGGAGGGGGTCGCCGTTGGCGATCTGGAGGCCTTCGAGGACGACCACGGAGTGCTCGGAGGCGTGGGCGTGCTCGGGTTCGACGTAGCCGGGGGGGAACTTGATGAGCATGTCGGTGTGACCACGCTCGGGGTCGTGGTGGTAGACCTTGACCTGGACGCCGTGGCCGAGGGCGAGGACCTCGCTGTCGTCCTGCCAGGCGAGGTCCCAGCGGTGCGCGGTGTGGAACTCCTTGCCCATGGGTTGTTCTCCTAACTGACGTCGAGGGCGACCTTGAGCTGGGACGGCTCCCGGCAGGCGGCGAAGGCGCTGGGGGCCTCCTCCAGCGGGAAGGTGGCGGTGAGCAGCGGCTCCAGCCGCAGCGCGCCGGCGGCGCAGAGCTGGATGGCGCGGTCGTAGTCGCGCGGGCGGGCGGCGCGCGGGTTCAGCAGGGTCAGCTCCTTGTAGTAGAGCTGGTAGGTGGGCAGCCGCTCGGCGATCGTGGTGGTGCCGAACACCAGGATGGTGGCGCCCGACCCGGCCAGCTCGATCGACTGGGCCAGGGTGTCGGCGGTGCCGGCGGCCTCCACCACCAGGTCGGCGCCACGGCCGCCGGTGGCCTCGGCGACCACGCTGGCGGCCTCGCCGGGGGAGGCGGTGGCGCTGGCGCCGAGCTTGGCGGCCAGCTCGCGCTTGGCGGCGGAGCGGGTGACGCCGACGATCGTGGTGATCCCGCGCGCTCGCAGCAGCTGCAGGTGGAGCTGCCCGGCGACACCGAGGCCGACGACCACCGCGCTCTGGCCGGGGAAGACCTCCAGCATGGTCTCCGCGTGGACGCAGGTGGCGAGCACCTGCAGCAGCGCGGCGGCGTCGTCGCCGATCGTCTGCGGCAGCGGGTGGAGCTGCAGCTCGTCGACGGCGACCAGCTCGGCGAAGCCGCCGTCGGTGTCGCGGCCCATGAGGCCGCCCTGGCGGCAGAGGTAGCCGCGGTCACGCAGGCACAGCTCGCAGTGGCCGCAGGCGATCCCCGGGTCGACCAGCACGCGGCTGCCCTCGGGGACGAGGCCGCGGGCCCCGGCGGCGAGCACGGTGCCGACCATCTCGTGCCCGATGATCAGCGGGACCCGCACTGGGATCTGGCCGCTGGCGATCTTCAGGTCGGTGCCGCAGAGGCCGGCCCGCCGCACCCGCAGCAGGGCGCGCCCGCCGGGGTCGGGCTCAGGCACCTCCTCGACGCTGACCGCGTTGATATCTGTGAGCAGCACCGCTCGCATGCGACCACCACGCTCCCCTGCCCCCACGCTCACCGTGCGACATTTTGCAATATGTAAGACGGTTGGCCGAGCCGTCAAGCCGGTGGCCGGGTCAAAATCAGTCAGGTCGGTCAGGCGGCCGGCTGGGCGACCAGCCCGGCGGCCTCGATGCCCGCGAGGGCGCACAGCTCGTCGTTGTCGGAGTTGTCGCCGGTCACGCCGACCGCGCCGAGCAGCTCCCCCTCGGGCGAGCGCACCAGCACCCCGCCCGGCGCCGGCAGCATGCGGCCGCCGGAGACCTCGAAGAGCGCACTGAAGAAGACCGGGGCGTCGGCGGCGCGGCGCCCCACCTCCCGCGACCCGTAGCCCATGCCGAGCGCTCCCCACGCCTTGCCGACGGCGATCTGCGGCCGCAGGATCCCGGAGCCGTCCTCACGCTTGAGGCAGAGCGGGTGGCCGCCGGGGTCGAGCACCGCGATGGTGAGGGGCTCGAACCCCCGCTCGCGGCCACGTGCCAGGCCCGCGTCGATGATGATGGCGGCCTGCTGCAGGGTGAGCGTGGTCATGGATGCCGGTCGCTCCTTAGTCGTCGAGCAGGGCGACCGCGCGGGTGGGCCCGCCGTGGCCGCCGCGGATGCGCAGCGGGAACCCGGCGAAGGTGAAGCGGCGCCCGCTCACCTTGTCGAGGTTGGCCAGGTTCTCGTAGTGGGTGATGTGCTCGGCGCGGCACATCATATGGCAGGGGTAGCTGCGGCTCGTCGGGTTGTCGGGGGTGGGCGAGTCGACGCCGAAGGTCTTCACGCCGCGGTCCACCAGCCACTGGGACCCGGCCGCGCCGAGGCCCGGGAAGCTGGTCAGGTACTCCCGGGTGCCATGGTAGCGGTTCCAGGTGGCGGTGTAGAGCAGCAGGATGTCGCCGCGCCGCAGCTCCAGGCCGGAGATCTCCAGGGCGGCCTCCAGCTGGGCGGGCTCGACGTCGGTCCGTGGCCGGCAGGCGGAGACGTCCAGGCAGATCGCGTCGCCGTAGAACAGCTCCAGCGGCATCTGGTCGATGCTGGCCGCCTCCGGGTCGGGGTCGAGGTGGCTGAAGGAGTCGACGTGGGTGGGGCCGTTGTCGTTGACCAGCAGGCCGGTGGTCTGGAACGAGAAGCCGCCCTCGAAGCGCTCGCTGGTCTCCTCGTGGGAGGCGTGGTCGAACACCACCGTCTTGAGGTGGCCCGGGTAGACGTACATTCCGGTGTAGATCTCCTGTGAGAGGTCGATCAGCCTGGGCATCGCCTGCTCCTGCTCCCCCGATGACGGGCTCCCCCTGACAAAGTCGCCTGGGGATTCTCGCACCTCATGAGAATTCTCCAAAATGCATTGTGCAATGCTCTCTACGTCCGCCGTTCGCAGCACAGGAGCCGCCGTGATGACCGACCAGCCTGACCAGATGCTGATCGAATGGGACGTGCCCATCGAGATGGACGACGGCGTCGTGCTGCGCGCCGACGTCTTCCGCCCGCCTCCTCAGGAGGAGGGCCAGCGCCGCGACCCGGTGCTGCTGAGCTACGGCCCCTACGCCAAGGGCCTCGCCTTCCAGGACGGCTACCCGGAGCAGTGGGCGGCCATGTGCCGCGAGCACCCCGACGTCCCCGCCGGCTCCTCCAACCGCTACCAGAACTGGGAAACCATCGACCCTGAGAAATGGGTACCCGCCGGGTACGCCTGCGTCCGGGTCGACGCACGCGGCGCCGGCCGCTCCCCCGGGTACCTGGACCCCCTCTCGCCCCGCGAGACCCGGGATCTCTACCACTGCGTCGAATGGGCCGGGACGCGGGAGTGGAGCAACGGCAAGGTGGGCCTCGCCGGGATCTCCTACTACGCGATCAACCAGTGGCACGTGGCCGCGCTGCAGCCGCCGCACCTGGCCGCCATCTGCCCCTGGGAGGGGGCGGCCGACTGGTACCGCGACATGACCCACCACGGCGGCATCGCCTGCACCTTCTGGGCGAACTGGTACCGCCAGCAGGTCCTCGGCGTGCAGCACGGCGTCGGCGACAAGGGCCCGTCCAGCCGCGTCACCGGCGAGCCGGTCGCCGGCCCGGAGACGCTCGACACCGAGGAACTGGAGCGCCGCCGCACCGACCTGGAGGCCGAGATCATCGCCCACCCGCTCGACGACGCCTACCACCGGGAGCGCTCCCCCGACTGGTCCAGGGTCACCGCCCCGCTGCTGTCGGCGGCCAACTGGGGCGGCCAGGGCCTCCACCTGCGCGGCAACATCGAGGGGTTCACGCAGGCAGCCTCCCGCAGGAAATGGCTGGAGGTCCACGGCCTGGAGCACTGGACCCACTTCTCCACCGACTACGGCCGCGGCCTCCAGCGGCGCTTCTTCGACCACTTCCTGAAGGGCGAGGCCAACGGCTGGAACTTCCAGCCGCCGGTGCTGCTGCAGGTCCGCCACGCCGACGGCAGCTTCACGCAGCGGGCGGAACGCGCCTGGCCGCTGGAGCGCACCCGCTGGGCGCGCCTCTACCTGGACCCGTCGGCCGGGCGTGCGGGCGAACGAGGTGACGCCGTCCACGGGACGCCGCCAGCCGAGCGTGCGGGCAAGCGAAGTACTGTTGTCCACGGGAGGCTGGCGGAGGCGGAGGCGGAGGCCGGTCACAGCCTGGCCGCGCGGCTGCCGCTCACATCGGCGCGGGCCACGTTCGCGGCGCTCGGCGACGGGATCACCTTCACCACTCCGCCGCTGGCGGCGGAGACCGAGATCACCGGGCCGGTCGCGGCCAAGCTGTTCGTGTCCTCATCGACCAGCGACGCCGACCTGTTCGTGGTGCTGCGGGTGCTGGACCCAGAGGGCCGTGAGGTGACCTTCCAGGGGGCGATCGACCCGCACACCCCGGTCGCGCAGGGCTGGCTGCGGGCCTCGCGACGCAAGCTCGACCCGGCACTGAGCCTCCCCCACCGCCCCTGGCACACCCACGACGAGCACCAGCCGCTGGTGCCGGACGAAGTCTATGAGCTGGACATCGAAATCTGGCCGACCTGCGTGGTGGTCCCGGCCGGGTACCGCCTCGCGCTGACGGTGCGCGGCCGCGACTACGAGTACGAAGACGCCGGCGG
>DASWDC010000211.1:0-1980 GCA_036395655.1 Actinomycetota bacterium
CTCCCGCTTCTCCAGGATTGCCACCTCGACCGGCTCGTCGGCCCGGAAGGTCTTGTCCAGCACCCGGCCGGTGCGCACGTTCTTCAGCTTGGTGCGCACGAAGGCGCTCCCCTTGCCGGGGTTGACGTGCTGAAACCCGACGACGCTCATGAGGTTGCCCTCGATGTTCAGCGTCATCCCGTTCTTCAGGTCATTGGTGGTTGGCATGTTCGCCTCCTGCGCCGACCGCCAGCACAGCCGGGGCGGTTGGCTCGAGTCGTCAGGATACCGTCAGAGTCCGTGTTGACAGCGTTGGTTACAGTTCGAGGAGATCTTTGGGTGCGGTGGTAAGCAGCTCGTGGCCGTCCTCGCGGACGACCGCGAGATCCTCGATCCGGATCCCGCCGAAGCCGGGAAGGTAGACACCTGGCTCCACGGTGACGGGCGTTCCGGCGCCGATCCTACCAGAGGCGCCCGCGCGCATCCGGGGCGCCTCGTGGATCTCCAGCCCGACCCCGTGGCCGACCGGGTGGCTGAAGGCGTCGCCGTAGCCGGCCTCGGTGATCACCTCGCGGCAGGCACGGTCGACCTGGTCGCCGGTCACCCCGGCGCGGAGGCTGGCGAGGCCGGCGGCCTGCGCCCGGCGGACCAGCTCGTACAGCTCCCGCTGGCGCTCGGAGGCGCGGCCGAAGACCACCGTGCGGGTCATGTCCGAGCAGTAGCCGTCGACCTCGGCGCCGAAGTCGAGCTTGACGAGGTCGCCGCGGGCCAGCGGCCGGTCGCCCGGGTGGTGGTGCGGCTCGGCGGCCTGCTCGCCGAAGGCGACGATGCTGTCGAAGGCGAGCCGCAGGGCGCCCCGGCGGCGCATCGCCAGCTCCAGCTCGAAGGCCAGCGCCCGCTCGGTGACCCCTTCCCGGAGGGTGGGGAGCAGCTCGGCGAGGGCGTCGCTGCCCAGCTGGGCGGCCCGCGCGATGGCGGCCAGCTCGTCTGTGTCCTTGACCTCGCGCAGCTCCTCGACCAGCGGCGGCGCGGGCACCACCGCCTGGTTGGGCAGGGCATGGCGCAGCCGCTGGCCCTCGCCCCAGGTGAGCCCGGCCGGTTCGAAGCCGAGGCCCTCGCCGTCCACGCCGAGCACGCCGGCGACCGCGCCGACCAGGTCGCCGCCGGGCGCCAGCACGACCTCGGCGTCGGGCAGCAGCCGCGACACCATCTGGTCGTAGCGCCGGTCGGTGAAGAAGAAGACGGTGTGGTCCTGGCGGATCAGCGCCGCGCCGTAGCTGCCGTCGAAGCCGGTGAGGTAGCGCAGGTTGGCGGGGCTGGTCACCAGCAGTGCCGCCAGGTCGGCCTGGGCGAGCAGGTTGCGCAGCGCGAGGCGGCGCGCGGCGCGCTGGTGGGCGCCGTGGGCGCCCTGGTCGGTGACGCTCATCTTGGCTCCTCCGCCAGCGAGCGGATCGCCTCGGCCAGCACCGCGCGGGGTGGGGCGGGCAGCAGCTCCGCCCTCCCGACCTCGCGGAGCAGGACCAGGCGGAGGCCGCTTCCGCTGGCCTTCTTGTCGGTGGCCATCGCGTCCAGGACCGCGTCGGGGTCGAGGTCCACCCCGCCGACGGGCAGGCCGGCGGCGCGCAGCAGCGCGGCGTGCCCGTCGGCGAGGCCGGGGGCGGCCAGGCCGGCGGCTTCGGCGACGCGGGCGGCGAAGATCATGCCAAGGGCGACCGCCTCGCCGTGGCGCAGGCCCTGGTAGCCGGCGAGGCGTTCCAGCGCGTGGCCGAGGGTGTGGCCGTAGTTGAGGGTGGCGCGGCGGCCGGCCTCGCGCTCGTCGGCGCCGACGACGGCGGCCTTGACCCGGATGGCGGCTTCGGCCAGCGGCGCGAGCGCGTCGAGGTCGCCGCTGGCCGCGCGGCTGGCGTTGGTGGCGCAGGCGGCGGCCAGGGCCGGGTCGGCGATCAGCCCGGCCTTGATCACCTCGGCCATGCCCGAGCGCAGCTCGGCGGCGGGCAGGGT
>DASWDC010000212.1:0-7267 GCA_036395655.1 Actinomycetota bacterium
GGCATGTACATCGGCAACGGCCTGATGGTGCACGCCCCCCACACCGGCGACGTGGTCCGAGTCGCCACCATCTGGCGCCTCGGCTTCGCCGGGGCGGTGCGGGTGGTCCCGGCGCAGCCCCGGCCGGGCGTGCCGCAGCCCCCGCCCTCCACCGCCCCGCCGACCACGCTCCCGCCGACCACGCTCCCGCCGATGACGACCACCCCGACGACCACCACGGCGCCGTCCACGACCACGACCACCGCCACGACGGTGCCGTCGTCGACCACCGGGACCACGACCACCACCAAGCATTCGCAGTCGACCACCACCACGACCAGGGCGGCGACCACGACCACCAAGGGGTGACGGCGGACCGCCGGTATCATGCCGGCATGGAGCGGCTCTGGACCCCCTGGCGGATGGCCTACATCCGCGGTGAGATCGGCGGCCGGGTCGCGGACAGCGGCTGCGTCTTCTGTGAGCTGCCGGCCCGCGGCGACGACCAGGGCAACCACATCCTGGCCCGTGGCCGGCACACCTTCGTGCTGCTGAACGCCTTTCCCTACAACCCCGGGCACCTGATGGTCGCGCCCTTCCGCCACCTGGGCGACTTCGGCGCCCTGAGCGCCGACGAGCTGGCCGAGAGCATGGCCTTCACCAAGACCGCCATCCGGGCGCTGGAGGAGAGCTCCGACGCGCACGGCTTCAACCTCGGCATGAACCTCGGCACGATCGCGGGCGCCGGCATCGCCGACCACCTGCACCTGCACCTGGTACCCCGCTGGGGCGGCGACACCAACTTCATGCCGGTGGTCGGCCAGACCAAGGTCCTGCCGGAGCTGCTCGCCGAGACCTGGGAGCGCCTGCGGCCCTGGTTCGAGCAGGCCGAGACGGCGACCGAGGCCGAGTCCGGCGCCAGGGCCGAGATCCAGGAGGTTCAGGAGGAGGGCGAGCGGGGCTAGCCAGCGACCGCGCTCAGCCGCTCCTCCAGGTCGGCGAGGACCTGGTCGGGGACGTCGACGTTGTCGTCGGTGCCGCTGCCGATGCGGACCGTGGGCTTGTGGGCGCCGTGGTAGTCGGAGCCGCCGGTGACCAGGAGGCCATGGCGGTCGGCGGTCGCCTGCCAGTGGTGGCGGGCGTCGGCGTCATGCTGGGAGTGCCACACCTCCAGGCCGTCGATGCCGGCCTCGATCGCGGCGGCGACCACGCCGTCGGCCTCGGCGCCGCCGAGGCGGCCGGGGTGGGCGAGCACCACCAGCCCGCCGAGCCCGTGGACCAGCGCGACGACCTCCTCGACCGGCAGCGACGGCGCTGGCGCGTACGCCGGGCGGCCGTTGGAGAGGTAGCGGTCGAACGCCTCGGCGGTGTCGGCGACCACGCCGGCCTGGATCAGCGCGCGGGCGAAGTGGGCGCGGGACAGGGCCGAGCGGCCCGCCAGCGCCGCCGCCTGGTCGTAGCCGACGCCGGTGAGCGCCTCCAGCCGCTCGCCGATGCGGTGGTTGCGCTCCAGCCGCTCGCGGCGCACCGCCTCCACCCGGTCGACCGCGCCGGGGGCGAGCAGGCCCGCGCCGTAGGCGAGCAGGTGCACCACCCGGCCGCCGGCCGAGCGTGCAGGCGAGCGAAGCGATGCTGTCCACGGGAGGCCGGCGGAGCCGGCGACCTCGCCGGTGATCTCCAGGCCCACAAGGACGCGGACGCCGTGTTCCGCGCCGGCGGCCTGCGCCGCCGCCACCGCGGCGACGGTGTCGTGATCGGTCACCGCGAGCACCTTGACGCCGGCGCGGGCGGCGGCCTCGACCAGCTCCGCGGGAGTGTCGCTGCCGTCGCTGGCGCGGGTGTGGGTGTGGAGGTCGATGGTGGTCATCGGTGGCCTTTCTTTCGTTGGGCTCATTCCAGCAGGCCGAGGCGCCGCAGCGTGTCGGCCTGGATCTTCTCGACCCGGGCGCGGGCCTCGTCGTCGAGGTGCTTGCGCCAGGATTCGTCCTTGTTGGGGTAGCTCAGCCGGGTCAGCTCGGCGTGCCAGCCGGCGTCCAGTCCCAGGCCGCCGAAGGCGGCGATCCGCTCGATGCCGGGGATCGGGTCGGCGATCAGCTCGCTGTAGCGGACCTCCAGCCGCTGGCCGGCGGGGACCGCGGCGAGTCCCTCGCCGATCGAGGCCAGCTCGCGGTTCCAGTGTTCGGCGCACAGCTCCCAGGGGTCGTTGCCGGCCTCGCGCCAGCGGACCGGGGTGTCCCCGTACCACCAGACCACGTCCCTGTCCCACCAGTCGACCCGCGACAGCGAGTAGGCGACCGCGCGCCCGTCGCGGATCAGGTGCACGAAGCGGGCCTCGGGGAACGCCTCGGCCAGCAGCGGGATGCGCTGGTTGTTGGCGATCCGCTTGCAGACCAGTACGCGCCCTCCCGACCAGCGGGTGAGGGTCCGAAACGACGCCCGCAGGCAGTCGACCGCGCGGGACCGCTCGCCGCTGGCGTTCCTGGCCGGGCTGCCGCCGGGTGGCGATCCCGGGCCCGGCAGGGCGATCCCGCAGTGGTTGAAGACCCGCTCGCCCTCGATCGGCATCGGGAAGACCCGCTCCAGCGCCGGGCGGGGCTTGCCGTAGACGTAGGCGTTGGCGCCGTCGGCGCCGAACCAGACCCGCCGCCGCGCGCCGGGCAGGTGCCGCGCGGCGCGGTTGAGCGCGGCCAGCCGCGGGCGGCTCGGGTAGCGGCCCACCCAGTTGGAGATCCAGGCCGCCGTCGGATGCAGGCACAGCGACTTGTAGAGCAGGCTGGTACCCGAGCGCGGCGCCCCGATGACGAACAGGGGCGCCGGCCACCGCATGGTCACGAGTCGTTCGTCCTCCCCCCAAGCCAACCGAGCCAAACGGCCCCCCACCCAAAACGGCGTCCAGCCAGACGGCGGCGCACGCGTTGATCCTCGCGTTGATCCTTGTGAGCGGCGGAGTGTAACAGAGGCGCGGTTCCGCCCAAGGTCGGACTTGTAACGGTTTGGTCTCCGCTTGGTCTCGTGCTGCCGTCGGGGAGGCGCGCTACGGCGCCGTGGTGGCCGTGGTGGCCGGCGCCTGGCGGGTGGTCCGCGTCGAGGCCGACGGCTGGCCGATGATCACCACCACGCTGCTGCCGATCCCCGACTTCGCCGCCGGCCTGGTCGTCGTGGTCGAGCCGGTCGCGGACCGCGGCTTGTCGTAGACCGCGGCGGGGGCGATCCCGCTGCTGGGGCGCAGCACGTCCTTGTTGGGGTCAACGGCGTGCGCCGTGACCTCGAGTGCGGCGACCAGCGAACCCACGGCGATCACGGCCATGAGCAGGCGCCGGCGTCGCCGGTGGGGCCGCGGATGGGGGGACCGCCGTGCCACCTTGCCTCCCGGAGGGTCTCCGGCTGTGACGGGGGACACGCTAATTTCTCATGAACCCTTCGGTATTCTCAACTTGAGGATGAATCGTCCTCGGGGGAAGCTGGTGCCGGGAATGCCCCGCTCGACGTTGAGTGGACGAGTGGGCCTACGCACATTGCAGGTTGTCGGCTCATGCGCTCTCCCGGGAGCATGTCGTGCAAGACGTCCAGAACGGGGCTCAGACCCGGAACTGGCGTCTCGTCGTGGATGGCAATCGGAACGGTGACCGAGTCGGGGGGCGAACAGGCGCAAATGGGATCCAAGAGGAACGTGATCCGCATGGGCGGCAACGTGTTGGCGCTGGCGACCAGCCGCGCCCGCCTGCTGCCAAGCTTCCTGGTCATCGGTACCAAGCGGGGTGGGAGCACCTCGCTGTACGACTACGTCACCCGCCACCCAGCGGTGCTGCCCGCCCGCGTCGAGAAGGGCAGCCACTATTTCGATGTGAACCACGGCAGGGGATGGACCTGGTTCCGGTCGACCTTCCCCCTGGCGAGGGGCAGTGACGTGATCACCGGCGAGGCCAGCCCCTACTACATGTTCCACCCCCTGGCGGCCGAGCGGTTCGCCGCCGCGCTGCCCGAGGTGCGCCTGATCGCCTCGCTGCGCGACCCGGTCACCCGCGCCTGGTCGCAGCACCAGTACGAGACCAAGCGCGGCTTCGAGGACCTCCCCTTCGAGGAGGCCCTGGCCCGCGAAGCCGAGCGGCTCGCCGGCCAGGAGGAGCGCGTCCGGGCGGGGGAGGAGAGCTTCGCCCACCGCCACCACACCTACCTCGCCCGCGGCCGCTACGCCGAGCAGCTGGAGCGGATCTACCAGCTGGTCCCGCCCGAACGGGTGCTGGTGGTGCGGAGCGAGGACATGTTCGCCGACCCCGCCGCCGCCCTGGCGCGGATCTGGCGCTTCCTCGGCCTCGCCGACCACCAGCTCGAGGACGTGCCCGTGCTCAAGGCGAACCGCTACGAGCAGGGCATGCCCGCCGCCGCCCGCGCCTACCTCCAGTCCTACTACGAGCCGCACAACCAGCGGCTGTACCGGCTGCCCGGGATCGACTTCCGCTGGGAGGCGGAGGCGCCCGCGGCCGCGGCCGGTCCGCCGGAGCGGCTCGCGTCGCTGCCGTCGCAACCATAGGAGCCGCCGCGGTGTCTGCTGCCAACCCGCCGTTTCGCCAGGACCTCGTCAAGCTGGGGGGACCGGGGGGTGTGACCAAGCTGGTCACGCTCGTCGCGGTCTTCTTCGCGGCGAGCATGGCCGCGATCAGCGGCCTGGCCATCGACAGCGGATCCAAGATGCTGATCGTGATGCCGCTGGCCGCCGCGGTGGGCGTGGCGATGGCGGTGCTCGCGCTCACCCGTTTCAGCGTCTACGTGGCGCTCATGCTGGTGCTGCGCTCCTCGCTGGACATCGCCAAGCTGAGCAGCAGCTCGGCCGGCAACACCGCCACCAACTCCACCTCCGCCCGCGGCCTGGACCCCTCCAGCCTGCTGGCGGTCCTGTTCCTGCTGATGGCGGCCCTGTGGCTCGCCGCGCAGCACCACCGCCAGGGCGGCCTTCCCACCGCCACCTGGACGCGGCGGGCGCTGCTGTGGTTCGTGGCCGCGGCCGGGCTGAGCGCGCTCGGCTCGGCCAACGTCCAGTCGAGCGCCCTGGAGCTGCTGCGGGTCTTCGCGACGGTGATGATGTTCATCGTCCTGGAGCAGCTGCTGGCCGACCACTCGGCGATCAAGCGCATCATGGTCGCCATCTACTGCGCGATGCTGTTCCCGCTGCTGTTCACCGCCTACGGGCTGGCCTCCGGCCATGCCCGTACCGACAGCAAGGGTGGCTATACCCGCATCGCCGGGACCTTCCAGTCCTCCAACGACTTCGGTCGGTTCCTGATGTTCATGCTGATCATGGCGGCGGCGATCTACCCGTACCTGAACCGGCGCTGGCGCAAGCTCCTGTTCCTGCTGATGATCCCAAGCTACGGCTTCCTGATGCTGACCTACACCCGCACCGCGCTGCTCGGCACGGTCTTCGGCTTGGTCGTGGTCGGCATCATGCAGAGCAAGCGACTGCTGCTCACCCTGGGGGTGGTGGCCGTCTGCGCGGTGGTGGCGGTGCCGTCGCTGTCGTCGCGTTTCAGCTCCCTCGGCAACAGCGCCACCGCGCCAGGGGTCACCGGGCCATCCGGGAACTCGCTGGCGTGGCGGCTCAGCTACTGGTCGCAAGTGCTGCCGCTGGCCAACTCCAACCCGGTCACCGGTATCGGCATCAACATGACCCAGTACAACACCGACGCGGCCAAGCAGCCTCACAACGACTTCATCCGCGCCTATGTAGAAATGGGCATCCTCGGCTTCGGCGCCTACGTCACGATGCTCGTCTCCCTGTTGGCGCTGGGCCGGCGTGCGGCCCGCGCCGGGCCGCGTGGAACGCTCGACCGGGGGATCGGGGTCGGATTCCTCGGCTGCGCGGTCGCCTTCGTGGCGGTCAGCGCCGCCGCCAACGTCATGTCCAACGTCGTGACGCTCTGGTACCTCTTCGCCTTCGCAGCGGCCGCGTCGGCGGTAGTCAGGTTGAACACCAGCAACACCCCGGCCGCCGCGAAGCTCGTCAACGATCGGAGGGAATAGTTCGTGGAGATCAGTGACTACCTACGGGTGATCTGGCGGCGCCTGTGGATCCTGGTGCTGGTGCCGCTGCTCGCCGGTGGCATCGTCACCTCGATGGTGCTGCGGGAGCCGCCGAAGTACACCGCCACCGCCGACGTCGCCGCACCATCGGTGGTGGGTGGCGGCTCCGGCCAGTACAGCGGCCCGAACGGCATCAAGGCGTTCGTGGCCAACTTCACCGCCATGGTGGTGTCGCCGCAGGTCGTGAACCAGGTGTCCAAGACCACCAAGGTGTCGGTCGACCAGATCAATTCCGGCCTGTCCTCGACCCCGGTCGGCCAGTCCGGCCTGGTGGACGTGACCTACACCACCACCCACAAGGTCAGCGCCGGCCCGGTCGCCAAGGCCGCCGCCAGCGCCACCATGACCGCCCTGTTCCAGGGCCAGGTCACCCTGGCCAACAGCGGGCTCACCGCGGCCAGCAAGACCCTGGCCGCCGCCCAGAAGAAGCTCACCGACTTCCGCACCCTGCACGGCCTGGCCATCGACCCCAACACCCAGTTCCAGCAGGACCAGTCGCAGCGGGCCACCGCCGAGAACGGGCGCGCGCAGGCGAGCGCGGCGGCGCACAGCACCACCCCCTTCGACCAGCAGATCGCCGCCCTCAACGCCGACATCGCCAAGCTGGCGCCGCTGCTGCAGCCCTACACCCAGCTCAACAACGACGTGACCGCCGCGCAGGCCGCGGTCCAGGCGGCCACCACGACCCTGCAGCAGGCGTCCCAGGTCGCGCAGGCCGCCAGCCCCACCACGACGGTGTCGCTGAACGCCACCAAGGCCGCCTCGCTGCTGCCCGAGCTGATCAAGAAGGCCGCGCCGGCGGTCGGCGCCGGGCTGTTCCTGGCCGTGCTGATCGTGATGATGGTCGAACTGGTGGCGCGCCGCCCGCGGCCGCCCGGCGACCCGCGCTACGCCAGCACCAACTCGCACTCCCGCGTGACCAGCAGCTCCACGGTGTACCGAGGGTGATGCCATGGACTACCCGGCGACGACGATTCTGGTGAGGCCAATCGTGGATGGCTGATCGACCGGCTGCGTCGACCAGGACGAAGGAGCAGCGGAACGGGACCTCCAGCAGCCGTCCCGGACCGCGGAAGGAGGCCGCCCGACCGGGCGAGACCGAGCGTCAGGTGCTCGGCATGGCCCGGGGAGGCGGCCTCAACCTCTTCGGCGCGGTCTGCAGCCAGGCTGCCCAGCTCGGCGTCACGCTGCTGGTCGGGCGTGCGCTCGG
>DASWDC010000213.1:0-7322 GCA_036395655.1 Actinomycetota bacterium
CCCGCGCGGCGGCGGTCAGCAACGAGGCGCGGCGGCGCTGGCGGGTCACGGGCACCGACCTGCTGGCGACGCTCGCGGCGGCACTGCCGGTGGACCTGTTCGGCATCGGCGCCGAGCGGGTCCATCTCGATGGGGTGCGGCCGCGCGGCGACCTGCCGGCCGGCCGCCTCCACGCCGCGATGGCTCGGCGGCGGGTCTACCTGCACCCGGTGCGCTGGACCTCGCTCGGCCTCTCCCTGCTGGAGGCGATGCACCTCGGCATGCCGGTGGTGGCGCTGGCCACCACCGAGGTGGTCGAGGCGGTGCCGCCCGACGCCGGGGTGATCTCGACCCGCGTCGACGCGCTGGCCCGGGCATTGCGCGAGCTGGGCGGCGATCCGGAGCGGGCGCGCGTGCTCGGCAAGCACGCCAGGGGAGCCGCGGTGGCCCGCTACGGCCTGGGACGCTTCCTCGCCGACTGGGACCGGCTGCTCGAAGAGGTGACCGGATGATGCGGGTGGCGATGGTCAGCGAGCACGCAAGCCCGCTGGCGGTGCTCGGCGGCGAGGACGCGGGCGGCCAGAACGTCCACGTCGCCGCCCTCTCCACGGCGCTCGCCGAGCGGGGCGTGGAGGTGGTCATCCACACCCGCCGCGACGACCCCTCCCTTCCCGACCGGGTGGCCATGCCCACGGCCACGGTGAAGGGCGCGGCCAGCGTGACCGTGGAGCACGTGGACGCCGGGCCGCCGGAGCCGCTGCCCAAGGACGAGCTGCTGCCGCACATGGAGGCGTTCGGCGCGGAGCTGCGCCGCGCCTGGAGCGCGGAGCCAGCGGACCTCGTCCACGCGCATTTCTGGATGTCGGGGATGGCCGCGCTGGCGGCGGCGCGGCCGCTCGGGATCCCGGTGGTGCAGACCTTCCACGCGCTTGGCGTGGTCAAGCGGCGCCATCAGGGCGACAGGGACACCAGCCCGCCCTCCCGCATCCGCGAGGAGACCGCCATCGCCCGCGGCGCCGACCGGATCGTCGCGACCTGCTCCGACGAGGTGTTCGAGCTGATCCGCCTGGGCGCCGAGCTGCAACGCGTCTCGGTGGTGCCGTGCGGCGTCGACCTCGGGCTGTTCCGGCCGGACGGGCCAGCCGAGCCGCGCGACCCCGACCGGCCCCGGCTGGTGGTGGTGAGCAGGCTGGTCGAGCGCAAGGGCATCGGCAACGTCATCACCGCCCTGGCCGAGCTGCCCAGCGCCGAGCTGGTGATCGCCGGCGGGCCGGCGGCCGAGCGGCTGGACCGCGACCCGGAGGCCCGGCGCCTGCGGGCGCTCGCCGAGGAGCTGGGCGTCGCCGACCGGGTCGACTTCCGTGGCCAGATGGGCCACGAGCAGCTCCCGCCGCTGCTCCGCTCCGCCGACGCGGTGGTGTGCGTGCCGTGGTATGAGCCGTTCGGGATCGTCCCGCTGGAGGCGATGGCCTGCGGCGCGCCGGTGGTCGCCTCGGCGGTCGGCGGGCTGGTCGACTCGGTGGTCGACGGGGCCACCGGCCTGCACGTCCCGCCGCGCCGCCCCGACCTGATCGCCGCCGCGCTGGCGGAGCTGCTCGCCGACCCGGCCAGGCGTGCCGCCTTCGGCCGCGCCGGGGCGCGGCGGGTGTCGCGCCGCTACGGCTGGGGCCGGATCGCCGGCCGCACCCTGGACGCCTACCTGCAGACCACCCTGGAGCGGCAGGCGCCGGCCGTGGCCGAACAGCCCCACACCGGGAGCGGCAGCCGCGGCGGAAACCGGGTGGGCCGATGACCTCGTGGAGGGCGCGGCGGCGGCCACCGCCCAGCGGGGAGCGGCCCCTGCTGGTGGTCGGCGACGCGCTGCTGGACCGCGACCTGGAAGGGCGGGTCGAGCGGCTGCTGCCGGACGAGCCGGTGCCGGTGGTCGAGGAGCCGGTGGAACGCCACCGGCCCGGCGGGGCGGCGCTGGCCGCGACGCTGGCGAGCCGGCTGGACGGCCGCGAGGTGGTGCTGGTGACCGCCCTCGGCGCGGACGAGCGCGGGGCGCTGCTCGCCGGTCTGCTGGCGGACGCCGGGGTCGCTCTGATCGACCTGGGGCTGTCCGGGCCGACGCCGGAGAAGGCGCGAGTCCGGGTGCGCGGCCGGACGCTGCTGCGCCTTGACTACGGCGGCCGGGCAGCGCGCCCCGGGCCGCTTGGCCCTGCCGGGCAGGACGCCCTGGCCGGCGCCGGCGGCGTGCTGGTGGCCGACTACGGCCGCGGCCTGGCCGCCGAGCCGTCCGTCCGTGCGGCTCTGGCGGCCTTGGCGGCCTTGCCGCACCGTGTCCCGGTCGTCTGGGATCCGCACCCCAAGGGCGCCGTGCCGCTGCCCGGCGCCCGCCTGGTCACGCCTAACCAGGCGGAGGTGGCCTGGTTCGCGGCCACCGCCACGCCCGCCAAGCCTGGCGCGACCGGCCGGGACGGACGCCGGGCTGGGAAGCTGATGGAGGCCGAGCGGCCGAGGGCGGCCAGCCCGGAGCCGGAGGCGGACGGCTTCCGGGCCACCGATCTCGCCGTGCTGACCGCGCGGGCGCGGGCGCTGGCCGGGCGCTGGAAGGCCGCGGGGCTGGCGGTGACGCTGGGCAGCCGGGGGGCGCTGCTGGTCGGCGGGGAGGAGCCGCCGCTGCTGGTGCCGGCCGCGCCGGTGCACGGCGCCGATGCCTGCGGGGCCGGGGACCGCTTCGCCAGCGCCGCCGCCGGGCTGCTGGCGGAGGGTGCGCTGCCGTCGGAGGCGGTCACCGGCGGGGTCGCCGCCGCCACCGCGTTCGTGGCCGAAGGGGGCGCCAGCGGGCTCCGCCCCGGCCACGAGCCGCGCCTGACCAGCCCGCCCGCGCGGGCCTCGCGCGGGGCGCGGATGGCCCACGCCGAGCGGGTGGTCGCGGCGACCCGTGCCCGGGGCGGGACCGTGGTGGCGGCCGGCGGTTGCTTTGATCTGGTGCACGCGGGTCATATCGCGATGTTGCGGGCGGCGCGGCAACTTGGGGACTCTCTGGTAGTCTTTCTGAACTCGGATGCCTCGGTACGCCGGCTCAAAGGACTCGGCAGGCCGCTGGTACCCGAGGCCGACCGGGCGGCCGTGCTCGCGGCGCTCGGTTGTGTCGACGCGGTGGTCGTGTTCGATGAGAGCACTCCGGAGCGGGTGCTCGAACGCCTTCGGCCAGACGTGTTCGCCAAGGGGGGCGACTACGCACTCGCCGATCTGCCAGAGGCGCAGGTGGTAGCCGCCTGGGGCGGCCAGGCAGTGGTGCTCCCCTACCTGGAGGGCCGCTCGACATCCGGACTGCTGAAGGAGGTCGTCCGACGTGGGAGTGGATAGCGGCAGCAGGTCCGCCCGGACCGATCCCGGCACTGTCGTGGTGACCGGCGGGGCGTCCGGCCTGGGCGCGGCGGTCGCTCAGGCGGTCGCCGAGGCCGGCGGGACCCCGGTCGTGCTCGACCTGGGGGAGCCGCCGTTCCCCGCCGACCACCAGCGGGTCGACCTGGCCGACGGCCGCGCCGCCGAGGCCGCCGTCAGCGCGGCGGCCGAGCGCCACGGCGGCCTGGACGCGGTGGTCACCGCCGCCGGGGTCGACCGCTGCGGGCAGCTCGCCGAGGTGCCCGCCAAGGACTGGGAGCGCGTGATCCAGGTGAACCTGCTCGGCACCGCCGCGGTGGTGCGGGCCGCCTGGCCGTTCCTGGAGCGATCCGGCGGGCGGGTGGTCACGGTCGCCTCCACCCTGGGGCTGCGGGCACTGCCCGACGCGACCGCCTACTGCGCCAGCAAGTTCGGCGTGGTCGGTTTCACCCGCGCGCTCGCCGCCGAGGCCGCCGGAAAGGTCGGAGTTACCATGCTCGTCCCTGGTGGGATGCGCACCGCGTTCTTCGATGACCGACCCGAGCAGTACCGGCCACCCGCGGACGCCAACCTCAACCGCCCGGACGACGTCGCCTCGGCGGTCCTGTTCGCGCTCGGCCAGCCCCCAGGCTGCGAGCTGCGAGAACTGGTGATCTGCCCGTCAACGGAGCCGTCATGGCCATAGGTTTCACCCCCAGATCCAACCCCGACCCCAACTCCAACCCCAACTCCGACTCCGACTCCGACGCCAGCTTCTTCAGCAGCCTGGGCGACGGGAGCACCCTCGTCGCCAACGCCAACGCCAACGCCAACGCCAACGGCCGGGACGACAACGGCGGCCCGCCGGCGGTGGTGATCCTGCGCGCCATCGGGCTCGGCGACCTGCTCACCGTCGTGCCGGCGCTGCGGGCGCTGGCCGATGCCTTCCCGCGCCACCCGCGCCTGCTGGCCGGCCCGCCGGCGCTGGCGCCGCTGGCCCGCTGCACCGGCGCGGTCGACGAGCTGATCCCCACCAGCGGCCTCGACGAGCCGCCGCACCGCCGCCTGCACGGCGCCGGCATCGCCGTGAACCTGCACGGCAGCGGCCCGGACAGCCACAACCTGCTGCTCGCCGCCGAGCCGCGGCGGCTGGTCGCCTTCGCCCACCCGGCGGTCCCGGCCAGCTCCGAAGGTCCCCGCTGGCGCGCCGACGAGCACGAGGTGCTGCGCTGGTGCCGCCTGCTGGAGGAGAACGGCATCGCCGCCGACCCGACCCGTCTCGACCTCGAGTTGCCGCCGGGCCCGCTCCCCTACGGCGCGCGCGGCGCCACCCTGGTCCACCCGGGCGCGGGCAGCCCCGCGCGTCGCTGGCCGCCGCGCCGCTTCGCGGCGGTCGCCCGCGCCGAGATCGACCTCGGCCGCGAGCTGATGATCACCGGCGGCCTCACCGAGGTCGAGCTGGCCCACGAGGTCGCCAGGTTCGCCGGCCTGCCGGAGACCGCCGTGTGGATCGGCAACGGCGGCGTGCTCGCGCTCGCCCGCATGGTGCAGGCCGCCGACCGCGTCATCTGCGGCGACACCGGCGTGGCCCACCTCGCCACCGCCCTCGGCACCCCCTCGGTGGTGCTGTTCGGCCCGGTCTCCCCCGCCCTCTGGGGGCCCCCGCCCGACCGCCCCTGGAACAAGCCCCTGTGGGCCGGCACCAGCGGCGACCCGTCCGGCCAGCTCCCCGACCCTGGCCTGCTGTCCCTGTCGGTGGACGACGTGCTGGAGGCGCTCGACACCCTGCCGCCGGCACCCCACCGCCAGGTCCCGGCGGCCAGCGGCGCACCGCGCTGACGCTGAGGCGAACGGGCGCTGGGAGCGGATCAGGCGAGCTGGACGGTGGCGGCGCCCAGGGCGAGCAGGATCCGGTCGGTGATCTCCTCGATCTGGCCGATCGCGTCGACCATGGAGATCAGACCGCGGTGGGTGTAGTACTCGACCAGCAGCCGGGTGGTGGTGGCGTAGATCTCGAGGCGGTGGCGGATGGTGTGCTCGCTGTCGTCGCTGCGGTGCAGCTGCTCGGCGCGGCCCTTGAGGCGCTTGAGCAGCTCCTCCTCGGTGACGTCGAAGCAGAGCACCGCGTCGAGCGGGCTGTCCAGCCGGTGCAGCTCCCGGTCGAGCGCCTCGGCCTGGGCGACGGTGCGGGGGAAGCCGTCCAGCAGGAAGCCGTTCTGGCAGTCCGGCTCGGCCAGGCGCTCCGTCACCATGGCGATCACGACCTCGTCGGGGACCAGGTCGCCGCGATCCATGTACTCCTGAGCGATCCTGCCGAGGGGCGTGCCCTCGGCGACGTTGGCCCGGAAGATGTCACCCGTGGCGATGTCGGCGCAGCCGAACTGGTCGGCGAGGCGCACCGCCTGGGTTCCCTTGCCGCTCCCGGGCGGGCCAAGGAGCACGATTCGCATGCAGTTCCCCCGGTCCGGCGACGTTGACGGTGAGGCTAGTGACGGTAGGTGGTGGCTTGCCATCAGTCCAATAGTTCGTTTTGATTACCAACATCGGAATTCCCGATGAACGGAGGCAGGGTTGCTGCCGCAGATCCAGGCGTTCCTCGAGGTGGCCCGGCGGCAGAACCTGAGCCGCGCCGCTGAGGCTCTCTATGTTTCCCAGCCAACCCTCACCGCACGCCTCCAGGCGCTGGAAGCCGAACTCGGCGAACAGTTGTTCGTCCGAACCCGCCGCGGGATGCGCCTGACCGAGGCGGGCGAGGCGTTCCTGCCGTTCGCCGAGCACGCCGTCCAGGCCCTCGACGACGGCCGCGAACGCCTCGCGGAGCTGCGCCGCGGCGAAGTCGGCAAGCTGCTGGTGGGCGCCCCGCCGACGGTCTCGACCTACGCCCTGCCGGGGCTGCTGGCCCGCTTCACCGCCGCGCACCCGGGGGTGCGGCTCACCGTCAAGACCGGCACCTCCGAGGAGATCCTGGAGATGGTCCTGCACGACCTGGTGCAGGTCGGCCTGATGCGCGCCCTCGGCCACCCCGAGGTCGAGAGCATGCCGGTCTACTCCGACGCGGTGCTGCTGATCGCCGGGCCGAGGCACCGGCTCGCCAGCCGCCGGGTGCGGCTGGAGGAGCTGGCCGGCGAGACGCTGGTGCTGTTCGGCCGCAGCTCCAGCTACCGCACCTTCACCACCGCGATCTTCAAACAGGCCGGGCTGATCCCCAACAGCGTCCTGGAGCTGGACAACATCGAGGCCGCCAAGAAGATGGTCGAGCACGGCCTCGGCATCTCCCTGGTCCCACACAGCGCGATCACCGGCGAGCTGGCCGCCGGCACCCTGGCGCTGGTCGACCTGATCGACGCCAACCTCCCGGTCCGCGAGATCCTGGCGGTGCGCCGCCGCGACGCCGGCCCCCCGTCGGGCGCGGTGGCGGTGTTCCTGGAGATGCTCGCCGAGGTCAGCGACCTGGTTCCGGCGCAGGCGCCGACGCCGGCGCTGGACACGTGACGACCTGAGCGTGAGGTGAGGTGACCGGGTGACCCGTCCGCCTCCGCCGCCCCCGCGGCCGCTGGTGCGGCCGGCGGAACCAGGCGATCTCGCCGCCGTCCGGGCGATCGCCGCCGCCTACGGCAACCTGCGCGACTGGCCGCAGCGGCCCGACTACCTCGACCACGAGCTGGCCTCCGGCCGCCTGCTGGTAGCCACCGACGAGCTGGGCGAGGAGGGGGTGGTCGCCTTCGCCGGGGCCTATGAGCGCGGCGGCGTCACCCACCTCGGCGACCTGTTCGTGCGGCCCGGCCTGACCGGCAGGGGGCTCGGCCGGAGGTTGCTGGAGGCGATCCTGCCCGTCGACGGCGAGCTGGTGACCTTCGCCTCCGCCGACCCGGCTGCGGTGGCGCTCTACTGCCGCTTCGGCATGCAGCCGCTGGCGCCGCTGCTGTACCTGCGGGCCGACCCGGCCCGGCCGGTCGCCGCCCGCCTGGCCGCCAGCGCCGCCGCGCGCGCGC
>DASWDC010000214.1:0-3004 GCA_036395655.1 Actinomycetota bacterium
ACCAGCCCGAGCCCGGCGACCAGGGTCCGCCTGCGGTAGTTGACCCGCGACAGGTTGGTGGCGGCGAGCGCGGCGAGCACCTGCGGCGCCGCCCAGCGCCCGAGCGCCCACCCGGCGACCAGGCCGAGGAGCACCAGCGGCACAGGCATCATCGGGAACTCTCCCTCTCCCCCCCATCCGGGTGCTGCGGGCTTCGGTGGCCGTTGCGCCGCCAGGCCTGGCGGCGGGCCAGCTCGCGGGCGATCGCGCTGGCCTGGCGGCCGCGGTGCACGATCCCGGCGAGGTCGCGGCCGGTGGCGGCGTGGCGCAGGTCGACCTCGACCTCGACGACCCGCAGCCCCGCCCGCAGCGCGTCGACGGTCATGGCGACCTCGACCCCGAAGCCGCGCGCGAACGGGATCAGTGGCGGCAGGGCCGACCAGCGCAGCGCCCGCTGGCCGGAGAGCGGCTCGCCGAGGCGCCGGCCGGTGGTCCGCTCCATCCCCCACCGCGCCAGGCCCATGGCGAGGCCGAACCCGCCGGCACCCGGCTGGGGGGGCAGGTCAGCCACGGCCAGATCGGCCTCGTCGTCGAGCACGGGGGCAAGCAGCGCCCGCAGCCCAGCGGCGGTGCCGGCGAGGTCGGCGTCAGCCAGCAGCAGCGCCCGCGGCTCCGGGGTGGCGCCGTCGGCGACGCGGGTCATCAGCGCCGCCAGGCCCGCGTTGAGGGCGTCGCCCTTGCCGTGGTTGTGGGCCAGCTCCAGGCAGTGGGCGCCGGCCTCCAGGGCGCGGGCGGCGGTCGCGTCGGTGGAGCCGTCGCTGACCACCAGCACCTCGGCGACCTCGGGGAGCCCGCGCAGGGCGGTGACGGTGGCGCCGATCCGCCCGGCCTCGTTCCAGGCGGGGACCAGGGCGAGGGCATCCACGTAGCTCACGACGTCCCTCCGGAGGTGGTGGCGGATTTGGGCAGCAGCCGGTCGCTGCCGGCTTTGGTGCCGTAGTGGCCGGGCGGCTGGGGGGGGTTCTGCAGCTGGGCGGCGAGCGCCTCGACCAGCGCGTACTGCCCGAAGACCTGGTCGACGTCGTCGATGCTGGTGACTCGCTGGTTGACATCTCTGTTGGCGCGCAGGGCCACCACCCACGACGAGGTCCCGATCCAGTCCTCAACGCCGGCGACCGGCTGGAGGGACTTGTTGGAGAGCTTGTCGGCCAGCGGCACCAGGAACTGGTCGGGGGTGAGCGTGGGGGTGCCGTCTGACGGTCCGATGATCACGAACAGCGAGCCGGGCTCCGGGAACGGGGTCTTCCCGCCCTTGAACCGGTTCGCCAGGTCGAGGCTGGCGAACTTGGTGTCGGCCAGGCCGGTGAGCCGGTCCCTGGCGCGACCGGCGTCGTCGGTTGGCAGCCGTTCCGACGCCACCAGCCGGTTGGTGAGGCCGTCCAGCAGGGTGGTGCGCAGGCTGGCAGGGTCGGCGCTGTCGCCGCCGAGCAGGTTGGCGAGCGCGCTCCGGTCGCCGCCGCTCTGCAGGGTCATGCGGCCGGTCGAGAAGGTGATGCGGCCGTCGACGGTGGCGCCGGCGAGCTGCTGCAGGGTGTCCCTGACGCCCTGCCAGGTGCCGTTGTCGACCTGGTCGGTGTCGAGCAGCACCACGTGGCGGCCGCGGAGCTTGTCGCGCAGCAGGCTCGGCAGCACCGCGGTCCCGAAGCTCCGCAGGTCGCCGTTCTCGGCGTCGAGCTGGTTCTTCTGCTGCCGCAGCGACTCGGCCTGGTTGACGACCTCGTTGGTGAGCGCCCGCTGCGCGGCGCTGAGGGAATCCTTGAAGACCGTCGAGCCCATCACCACGCCAAGCGCCAATGCCAGAAACACGGCGACCAGCGACACGATGTGGTATCGCAGGTTGATCATCGCTGCCTCACCAGGACCGAAAACGAGGGCAAAATGCTAGAAAAGGGAGACGATGCGGTCGATGAAGATCCGCAAAAGCTCCCAAGCATCCTTCCACATCAGCGACCACACCGCCCGGGCGGGCGCCGACACGAATGTCACCATCAGCATAGCGACCAGCGCGCCGACCACCAGCAGCAGCAGGTCGCCGCGGCGCACCCCCTGGCGGTAGAGGCGGTTCACGCCCTTGGCGTCCACCAGCTTGGTGCCGACCTTGAGGCGGACCAGGAAGGTCGAGGCCATCCCGGGGCGGCCCTTGTCGAGGAACTCGACCATGCTCGCGTGGCTGCCGACCGCGACGATCAGGTCGCAGTCGGCCTCATAGGCGAGCAGCATGGCCATGTCCTCGCTGGTGCCCGCGCCCGGCAGGATCTTGGGGGTGAGCCCGAGCCGCTCGACCCGCTCCTTGCCGGGCGCGCGGCCGTCGGGGTAGGCGTGGACGACGACCTCGGCGCCGCAGCTGAGCGCCTCGTTGGTGACCGAGTCCATGTCGCCGAGGATCACGTCGGGTTTGAGTCCGACCTCCAGCAGCGCGTCGGCGCCGCCGTCGACGCCGATCAGCACCGGGCGGAACTCGTGGATGTAGCCGCGCAGGGTGGACAGGTCCTTCTTGTAGCCGTGGCCGCGCACCACCACCAGCACGTGGCGGTCGCGCATGATGGTCTCAAGCTGGGGGATGTCGAGCCCTTCCAGCAGCAGGTCCCGGTCGCGGCGCACGTACGAGAGGGTGTTGAGGGTGAAGTCCTCGAGCGCGCCGGCGAGGTTGTCCTTGGCGGCCTCGATGCGCTTGCGGACGTCCTCGGGCTCCAGCCATTCGCCGTGGGCGATCACGGTGTCGCCGCGCCACACGTCGCCGTGCTCGTCGAGGCGGACCGGCTCGCCCTCGCGCAGCGCGAAGACTTCGGGGCCGCTCGCGTCGAGCAGCGGGATGCCGGCGTCGACCAGCAGCATCGGGCCGGGGTGGGGGTAGCGGCCGGAGAGGCTCGGCGCCGCGTTGACGACGGCGGCGGGGTGGCGCTCGATCAGCGTCTCGGCCGCGACCCGGTCGACGTCGAGGTGGTCGATTACGGCGATGTCGCCG
>DASWDC010000215.1:0-6587 GCA_036395655.1 Actinomycetota bacterium
GAGGAGCGCCTTCACGAACTCCGCCGGACCTGGTGGGATCGCGTCGAAGACGGTCGCACGCAGGGCGTAGCACCCGGCCGACGAGCACCGCCCAGCCTGGTCGGGCACTGCCCAGCCGATCTGGTCCGCTGCTTCGCCCTCAACCCGGAACCGGAACGGATCACTGGGGTTGACGGCGATCAGACCGACGACGACCTCGGCCTCGCGATGCCGCTCCAGCGCAGCCGCGAGGGCGCGCAGATCGGCCGGGTCCACGATCACGTCGGCGCAGGTCAGCAGGACGTCCTCGGCGTCGCCGGGAACGCCGAGCAGGCCGAGGCGGCGGGCGTTGGCCGGCCCGCCGGCGTTGCCGAGCAGCTCCGGCTCGACCACCACCTCGACGCCGGGCCGCCCGGCGAGATGGGCGGCCAGCTGGCCGGCGTGGTGGTAGGCGTTCACCACCACCCGCTGCGCCCCGGCTGCCAGCAGCGCCGCGCAGGCGATGTCGATCAGCGGCCGGCCCTCCACCATCAAGAGCGGCTTGGCGGTCCTGTCGGTGAGCGGCGCGAGCCGGGTCCCCTCCCCCGCCGCCAGGCAGAACCCGATCACGGCGAGGACGAGGCGGAGGGCGCGGGCGCCGCGATGAACCAGTCGTCCGGCACGCTGTAGCGGGGCCCCTCCGGGGTCTCCTCCACCAGCACGTCGGCCGGCAGCGCCGCCAGCCCCATCAGCCCGAGGAGGCCCCGGTGTGCGTGCTCCGAGAGGATCACGGTCCCCGCCGCTCCCCCAGCCCCGCACGTCTGCCCCTCCCGCAGCCCGATCGCCCGCCGGAGCTGCTCGACCCGTCCCGCCCCGACCGATTCCCGCAGCTCGGCGAGATCCACCGCCGGGAGCGTCAGCCATTCGGGCCGGCGCCCGAAGGCGTCCTCGTATCCCTCGCTGGCCAGTCGCAGCAGCACGGTGATCCTGACCGTCGGCGACACCGGCGGATCATTGGGCAGTTCCATAGGCCGTTCCATCGGCCGATGGTAGGCCAAGCTTCAGGAACCCGACAGAAATCGATCGAGTTCGCGTGGCGGCTCGGACAGAGCACGAACGCGGCTCCGACAGAGCACGAACGTGGGCTCCGCCGCGTCCTCGGCCGCTGAAGAACTCGCCTCAGACCTCGGCGGTGCCGATCAGCCCGTTGCGGGTGACCAGACGGGCGAGGTCGGGTTCTGTCAGGTTCTCGGTGGCGGGGGGGCGGCGTGGGAGGACCACGTAGCGGGCCTCGGCGCTGGAGTCCCAGACGGTGATTCCCATCTCGGGTGGGAGTCGCAGGCCGAACTCGGCGAGGACCTCGCGGGGTTCGCGGACGACGCGGGCGCGGTAGGCCTCGCTCTTGTACCAGCTTGGGGAGGGGCCGAGGAGGCGCAGCGGGTAGCAGGAGCACAGGGTGCAGACCACCACGTTGTGCTGGGTCGCGGTGTTGGCGACCACCCGCAGGAACTCGCCGCCGCGCCCGCCGAGGTCCAGTTCGGCCAGGGCTGCGTTGGCGTCGGCGAGCACCAGCTCGCGGAAGTCGCGGTCCACCCAGGCGCGGGCGGCCAGCCGGGCGCCGTTGGTGGGCGAGGCGGTGGCGAGGAACCGCTCCAGGGCCTGGTCGATCTGGGCGTCGGTGAGGACCCCGGCCTGGATCAGGCGTTCTTCCAGGTGGCGCACCCGGGCGGCGATTGGCTGGCTGGCGTGCTGGCCGCTCATGCTCCCTCCGCTTCCACCGCTACGTCCACGGCTTCCAGGTAGGACTCCCACAGGTCGACGGTCACCGTGTGGCTGCCCTGCCCCCACAGGTCGGCGGCGGCGAACCGGACGGTGTAGACCGGCTCCACCCGAGGCGGCTCGATCCGGCGGGCATTGTCGTCGGGCAGCGGAGCGGCGGCCTGGACCCGGTCGACCACGCCCACCCGCCCACGGGCGTAGCGCGGCAGCCGGGTGTGATGTGGAGGGTCGACCACGGCGGTCCGCACCCGCTGCCCGGGACCGAACCGAGGGCCGGGACGAGGGGGCACGGCGGCCTCACGCATCCGGCAGGATGCCCCGCTCACGCAGCAGCGTCTCCAGCGCGACCAGCCACCGCTCGTAGTAGCCGGCCCGCAGGTACTCCCGCACCGGCATCCGCTCGATCGCGTCGCGGAACTCGTCGGTGGTGAACAGGCCCTGCCTGCCGAGCACGGCCTGGAGCGCGAACACCCGCGCCTCCCAGTCGGCATGGAAGGGCTCAATATCTTCTTCGTCCCCGATTGGGACGAGGCCCATCCCCTGCAGGCCGCCCAGGTCGTTGATGCGCGCCATATCGCGACATGCTACGGCAGTGGGAGTCGGCGTGTAAGCCGGCTTCTGTAGCCACCGGGTTGGCCGGTGGTGGCGGTCATCCATCTGGGGCCGGCGTTGCCGCCGGTCTCGTGCGGTCCACCAGGGGGCTCGGCCGGGCCAGCCTCCGCGCCGTTCACGGCGAGCCGTGGGCGGCGGTACGTCCCCTACTTGACCTTGCTCCGGGTGGGGTTTGCCGAGCCGACCGGTCACCCGGCCGCTGGTGCGCTCTTACCGCACCGTTGCACCCTTGCCACACACGAGGTGTGTGGCGGTCTGTTCTCTGTGGCACTTTCCTGCGGGTCGCCCCGACTGGCCGTTAACCAGCACCCTGCCCTGTGGAGGCCGGACTTTCCTCGATCCCGCCGGTGAACCGGCGGAGCCGCGACCGCCCGGCCGACTCCCACTGCCGAACCAACAGTATGCCATCCCGGTTTCGTGCCGAGCGGGCGCATACTGGAACCATGGTTCCACTCCTCGCAGCGCTGTTCATCCTGGTGCCGCTCGCCGAGCTGGCCGTGATCATCACGGTCGCGCACAGCTTCGGCGTGCTGAACACCCTGGCGCTGCTGCTGCTGTTCAGCATCTTCGGCGCCTGGCTCGCCAAACGGCAGGGCTGGATGGCCTGGCGCCGTCTCCAGCTCGCCCTCGACGAGGGGCGCCTGCCAACCGTCGAGATCGTCGACGGCGCCCTCATCCTGCTGGCCGGCGCGCTGCTGTTCACGCCAGGGTTCATCACCGACACGATCGGGCTGCTGCTGCTCTTCCCGCCGACCCGGGCGGCGCTGCGGCGAGTGGCGCCCACCCTGGCGCTGCGGCGGATGAGCCGCCGCAGCCGCATCAGGGTCCGCGACGAGTACGGCACCGAGGTTCACTGGGGCCGGCCGCAGATCGACGAGCGGGACGAGCGACGCTGACGCCTCCCCCGCGCCGGACGCGCCGGCGCTAGCGCCCGGACGGGCGGCGGACCTTTCCCTGGGCGTCCATGGCCTGGTTGGCGAGGGCGTCGGCCGCGCAGTTGCGTTCGCGGGGGACGTGCTCAAAGGTGACCCGGTCGAAGCCGCGGACCAGGCGGCGGACCTCCGCCCAGAGAGGCTGGAGGTCCTCGTTGCGGACCTTCCAGATGCCGCGTTGCTGGTTGACGACCAGCAGCGAGTCGGCGCGGACCTTGACCCGGCGGGCGCCGAGGACGCGGGCGTGCTCCAAGCCGGCGATCACGCCCTTGTACTCGGCGACGTTGTTGGTGGCCCAGCCGATGCCCTGCGAGAGCTTGGCGAGGATGCGGCCGTCGGGGGTCTCGACCACGGCGCCGTAGCCCGCGGGGCCGGGGTTGCCGCGGGCGCCGCCGTCGGCCCAGATCACCACGTCCTCGACCCGCTCCTGCTCCAAGTCCAGCTCCAGCGTCGGCTCGGCCTCCGGTTCGGTTATCACGATTTGCGCGAAGCTCCTTATTCGATCACCAGGATGCGGCGGCAATTCTCGCACCGCTTGACTCGTTCGGGTGGGAGCTTGCGCAGGGCGGCCAGCTCGACGTGGGAGACCGACACGCGGCAGCCCTGGCAGGTGTTGCCGACCAGGGCACCGGCGCCGATGCCGCCGTAGCGGGCACGGATCTGCTCGTAGAGGCGCAGCAGCTCCTCGCCGATGCCGGGGGCCAGCGCGGCGCGGGCGGCGCGCTCGACCTCCAGCTCGCGCTCGATCTCAGCGAGGGCGGCGTCGCGGGCCTCGGTGACCTTGGCCTGCTCGGCGGTGACGGCCTCACGGCGGCCGGCCAGCTCGGCCAGCTCGGCCTCCAGAGTCTCGCGCTGCTCCATCTTTTCCAGCAGCTCGTCTTCGAGGGTGGCCTGACGGCGGTGGAGGGAGGCGACCTCCTCCTGAATGGCGGTCAGCTCCTTGGGGCTGGTGACCTTGCCGGAGACCGCGCGGGCGTCCTCGCTGGCGGCCTTGCGGGTGACCATCTCGACGTCGGTTTCCAGGCGGGCCTGCTCGCGGCTGAGCGTCGCGAGCGTCCCCTGCCGTTCGGCGGTGAGCTGGTCGATGGTGGCGAGCGCCTGGGTCAGCTCTTCCAGCTTGGCGTGCTCCGGCAGGTTCTGGCGGCGGTGCGCCAGCCGGTCCATGGCCGAGTCGTGGCCCTGCAGCTCGACCAGGGCGCGCTGCTGTTCTAGCGGGGCGTCCAACGGTGCTCCTCGCAACACAAAGGGTTCGGCGGCAGCGTTACCCTACCCCGTCTGTGGCCTCGTCCGCTTTGACGCTATGGAGGCGGCGGTCGTCGGAGGTCAGGCAGCGCCCGGTGGCGAGGTCGAACTGCCAGCCGTGCATGCGGCAGGTGAGCACGCCGTCCTCGACCACGCCGAACTGGGCCAGGTCAGCCTTGAGGTGCGGGCAGCGGCGCTGCACCAGGTAGCCGTCCATCGGGACCAGCTCCTCGGCCGCGCCCAGCTCGGCGTACCAGCCCTCCGCGTACTGCAGCCGCTCCGGCGACAGCACCTTGAACCAGTTGTAGACGTACTCGTTGAAGGGGCCGTCGCGGGACGCCTCGAAACGGCACGACAGGAACAGCTCGTTGACCCAGTCCTCGTCGTGGCGGGCGATGCACGCCTCCACCAGGGCGCGGTCGATGCGGAAGGTGTAGCGGCACGGCTCGCCCTTCCAGAGGTCCACGCGGCGATCGAGGAAGTCGATCACCACCTGCTCGCCCTCCACCGGATCGGTGGCGTCCAAGAGCACCCGGCCGTTCACGCCCGCGCAGGTCCGGTCGGCCTGCGCCAGCAGCGGTTCCCACCAGGCCTTCAGGGAGCTGACGATGTCGATCTGGTGGCGTGGCCAGCTCGCCTTGCGGCGCGCGATCTCGGGCAGCTGGCGCTGCTGGTAGGCACGCAGATAGGACAGCTTGTCGCTGAAGATCGCGTCGACGGCGTCGTCGCCGGGGTGCTCGACCCGGCACGAACCCGGGGTGACGGCGGCGACCGACCCGGGGATCAGCAGGCGGCCGTTGTCCATGCCGGAGTCGGCCAAAAGCTCCAGGAACACCGTCTGGTCGGGGAAGGTGTTGGCCGGGTCGCGGTCGATGTCGTTGAAGCCGAACAGGTCCGGGTCCAGGAAGCAGGGCGGCCCGGCGCTCGGGAAGACGAAGCTGGCGCCCAGTTCCTCGGCGTAGCGCTTGGCGCGGGCCATCTCGTTCTGGCGCTTGCGGTGGCCGAGGTTCTGCTTCATGCGCTCGGGGAAGTCGTACACCATCGGGTACCAGATCGCCCCGGAGAACTGCAGGAAGTGGGCGTCGAAATGCCCGAACGCGCGCAGCGGCTCCAGGTCGATCGGGCGGGAGTCGTTCTGGTTGAACAGCTTGGTGGTCCCGTCGTCGACGGCCAGGCCGGAGTCGCCGATGGGGCCGTCGGTCGGGGCGACCAGCGCCATGATCATGATCCGCAGGCCGTCCAGCTCGACCGGTTCGCTGTTGCGGGTCTTGACGAACCGGGTGAAGCCGAGCGCGCGCAGCTCCTGCTCCAGGTGGTTCATGGGGTAGTCGGGCAGCAGCACGATGGCGCGCTTGTCGACCTGCTCGCCCAGGAAGTCGGGGTCGAAGTGGTCGTGGTGGAGGTGGGAGACGTAGAGGTAGTCGGGGTGGCTGATCGCGTCGAGGTCCACGTCCTCGTTGCTCGGGAACGGGAACCAGGAGGCGAAGAAGGCCGTGTTGAACCAGGGGTCGCAGAGGATGCTCCCGTGGTCGGTTTCGACGTACAGCCCAGCCTGACCGAGGAAGGTTACCTGCATCGTGTTCGCAATCCTGAGGTTGGAGGAGGGCGCCTGGCGGCGCGTGGGGCACCCGGACAGTAAACCATCAGTGTGGCGGCTACCCGGCGAAGCAGGCGCTCAGTAGGCCCTCGCCACCAGCACGGCGGCGGTCGCCGGGGCGCCGTCGACCAGGCAGGCCGCGGCCGGCGGGTCGTCGGGCACGATCGCGCGGATACTGGCGCCGGTGCCCTCGCCGAGGGCGTCCTCGCATTCGGGCTTGCCGCACCAGGCGGCGCGGAAGAAGCCGCCGCCACCGATCCGCTGGCGGAACCCGTCCAGGTCGGTGACGGTGTGGGTGTTGGCCTCCCGGAAGGCGAGCGAGTCGGCGTGCAGCGCCTGCTGCTGCTGGTCGAGCAGGCCCCGGGCGGCGCGGGCGGCGCCGTCAAGCGGCACCGGGGACTTCGCGCGGGTGTCGCGGCGGACCAGGGTGGCCTGGCCGGCGGCCAGCTCGCGGGCGCCGAGCTCGA
>DASWDC010000216.1:0-3459 GCA_036395655.1 Actinomycetota bacterium
AGCGCGATGCACACCGACGTCCCCGGCGCCACCGTCGGGCTGATCGACGCGCTGGCCGCCGTCGGGATCCGCTACCTGTCGGCGGCGCACAACTGGGCGGGCCGCTCCGTGCCCTACCTGGTCGGCGGGCAGGCGCTCACCCGGCCGTTCTGGTGGCGGGCGCCGAGTGGCAACCGCCTGCTGGTGTGGCACACCGACACTCCCCACGGCATCGCCTACATGGAGGGCAACCTGGCCGGCCTGGCCGCCGGGTACGACCTCGCCCTGGACCTGATCCCGGCCTACCTGTCCGCCCTCGCCAGCCGGCCGTGGCCCTACGGCGGCAGGGCGTTCGGCTGGTCAGGGCTGCCGGAAGGGGCCGAGGTGACCATGCGGCCCTACCCGCACGACATCGTCCACCTGCGGGTTCAGGGCAGCGACGCCGACAACGCCGGACCGAGCGTGATCCCGGCGAGCATCGTGCGCGAGTGGAACCAGACCTGGGCGTTCCCGCGCCTGCGCATGGCCACCAACCACGACTTCCTCGCCGCCGCCGAGGAGCGCCTCGGCGACGCCCTCGACGAGTTCGAGGGCGACTGGACCGATTGGTGGGCCGACGGCCTCGGCTCCGGCGCCCGCCCGCTCGGCTACGCCCGGCGGGCACAGCGAAATCTCCAAACGGCCGAGACCCTGCACGCGCTCGCGGACGTCCGCCCTCCAGCTGAAGAGGGGGACCGGGTCGTTGGCACGACGGCGACCACCACGGTAGACGCCACCTACGACAAGCTCGCCCTCTTCGACGAGCATTCCTGGGGATCCGCCAATCCGTGGACCGACGGGGAGGAGGGGGTGGACTCCGGCGCGATCCAGTGGGCGCGCAAGGCGAGCTTCGCCCACGACGGCGCCGACGACGCCCTCGACCTGCTCCACGCGGGCATCCGGCGCTTCGGTGCGACCTTCGCGCGGTCGGACGGGGCGCTCGCCTCGGTCGTGGTCTTCAACCCTTCCAGCGCCAGCGGGCCCCGCACCGACCTGGCCGAGGTCTGGGTGCCGGCCAGCGTGGTCGACCCCGCGGTGCCGCTGGCGCTGCTCGACGGCCGTGACGGCACCCCGGTGCCGCTGCTGGCCGGGCCGCCGGAGACGGTCCCCTTCCGGCCGCGCGGGCGCCGCCTCCGCTTCGTCGCCAAGGATCTGCCGCCGCTCGGCTACGCCCGCCTCGACCTGGTCACCGGCCCGGCCGAGGCGGCGTCGGGAACCGAGCGGGCCGCGGTGTCCGCGGGCCTGGCCGCGGCGGGGCCGGGCTCCGCGGGCGCCGCAGCGATCGCCGCCAGCAACGGCGTGGTCGCGATCGAGAACGAGTTCTACCGGGTCGGCTACGACCTCACCGAGGGCTTCATCGCCTCCGTGTTCGACAAGGTGGCGGGCCGGGAGCTGGTCAACCAGGAGGCCGTCGGTGGCCTCAACCAGTATGTCCGCGACCGCTACGCCACCGCGCCGCATTTCAACCACCTCTCCGGGCACGTCATCGCCACCGACCTGACCCTGCTCGGCGGGCGCTTCACCGGCCACGGCGCCACCGTGGTGCGCGCCGAGCGGACCCCGGTGGGGGAGCGGCTGGAGGTTGAGTTGCACGGCGACGGCACCGACTGGATCCGCACCGTGGTCGAACTGCCACGCGGCGTGCGGCGGGTTGACCTGACCAACCGGATCGCTAAAATCGGCGGCGCCGCCAAGGAGAGCGTCTTCTTCGCCTTCCCGTTCGCCCTGCGGAGCCCCCCTGCCGCCTGGGAGCTGGCCGGCGGGATCGGCGGCAGCGACCTGCCGCGGGTGCCCGGATCAGCCCACTACCTGCAGTACCTGCGGCACTGGGTCGCCTTCGAGGAGCCGGGGTTGTCGCTGGCCTGGGCGACGCTGGAGGCGCCGCTGGTCCAGTTCGGCAACATCCACCTGCCCTACGCGCCCTTCCCGCCGAGCCTCGACCTGCCGCACCCCGAGCCAGCCACCATCTGGTCGTGGGCGATGAACAACATCTGGGACACCAACTTCCCGTCCGAGCAGCGCGGCGAGACCACCTTCCGCTACGCGCTCACCTCCGTCGAGGCCATCCCCGCCCGCGAGCTTGGTCCTGCCGCCGCCGCCGGGCTGGTCGAACCGCCGGTCGCCGTCCTGATCGGCGGCCCAGCCCCGGCCGCGGGCGCCGGCGCCCGTCCCGCCGCACCCGCGGCCGGAACTTTCGTCACCGTCAGCGACCCGTTGGTCGAGGTCACCTCCCTTGGCCGCTCTCGGCACGGCCACGCCCTGGTGGTGCGGCTGCGCTCGCTGGCTCCGGAGACGGTCGAGGCGACCTTGACGTTCCCGCTGCTGCAGCCATCGCGCGCCTTCGCAGGGACGCTCCTGGAGGAGGGCCTCGCCGAAGTAGCCGTGGAGGCTGAGGACGGCGCCGTGCGGGTGCGGCTGCCTGCCTGCGGGACGGCGGCGGTGACCCTGGACCTCTGAGTTCCAAGTAGGAAGCGAAGCGAGCACGAAGTACGCGAGGAGAGCACCTCCATGAGGATCGTCGACATCCGGCCCACCACGGTGGCCGTGCCGCTCGAGGCGCCCCTGCGGCACTCGAACGGCGCCCACTGGGGCCGCTTCGTCCGCACGATCGTCGAGGTCGAGGCGGACAACGGCCTGGTCGGCCTCGGCGAGATGGGCGGCGGGGGAGAGAGCGCCGAAGCCGCCTTCCGCCACCTCAAGGACTACCTGGTCGGCCACGACCCGATCCAGCTGGAGGCGCTCCGCTGGAAGATCGCCAATCCCACGGCGAGCCTCTACAACAACCGCGTCCAGCTGCTCGCCGCCATCGAGTTCGCCTGCGTCGACCTGGCCGGCCAGCACCTCGGCGTCCCTGCCTGCGACCTGCTGGGGGGCAGGCTCCGCGACGAGGTCCCATTCGCCAGCTACCTCTTCTTCCGCTATCCCGACCCGGCGAGCGGCGCCGGCGAGGTCCGCACCCTCGACCAGCTGGTCGAGCATGCCCGCAAGCTCAAGGCCGAGCACGGCTTCACCGTCCACAAGCTGAAGGGTGGGGTGTTCCCGCCCGGCTACGAGCTGGCCTGCTACCGCGCGCTGGCCGAGGCGCTGCCCGGCGACCGGCTGCGCTACGACCCCAACGCCGTCCCGAGCGTCGAGGAGGCGATCCGCTTCGGCCGGGCCATCGAGGACCTGGACAACGACTACCTGGAGGACCCCACCTGGGGCCTCGCGGGGTTCCGCCGGGTCCGCGAGCGGGTGCGGGTCCCGCTGGCCACCAACACCGTCGTGGTCGACTTCGAGCAGCTCGCGACCAATGTGCTCCAGCCCGCCGCCGACGTGGTCCTGCTGGACACCACCTTCTGGGGCGGCATGCGCGCCTGCGTCAAGGCGGCGGCGGTCTGCGAGACCTTCCAGCTCGGCATCGCCGTCCACTCCTCCGGCGAGCTGGGCGTGCAGCTCGCC
>DASWDC010000217.1:0-22568 GCA_036395655.1 Actinomycetota bacterium
TGGAGCCGCTCGGGCTCGCGCCGCACTCGCCAGCGGTCCTGGTCGTCGTCGGCATGGCCGCCTGCCTCGGCACGATCGCGCACGTCCCCATCGCGGTCACCGTGATGGCGGTGGAGGTCACCGGCAGCATGGACGTCCTGCTTCCAGCGATGATCGCGGTCTCCACCGCGGCCTTCGTGGTTGGCGACGCGACCCTCTACCGCAAACAGCTCGCCACCCGCGCGGACCAGGCGGCACGTTCCGGCGTGGAGATCAACTAACGGGCGGAGCCGCGCAGGCGGGAGAAGAGGCCGGATGAGGAGAGGTGGCCGGTCTCGCCGCGCAGCTCGGCGAGGGAGCGGAGCAGGCGGCGTTCCTCGTCGGCGAGGTCGGTGGGAGTTTCGACGGCGAGCTCGACCAGGAGGTCGCCGCGGCGGCCCCAGCCGTCGGAGGCGGGGACGCCGCGTTTGCGGAAGCGTTTGATGGTGCCGGACTGGGTGCCGGGCTCGACCTCGACGGGCAGCTCGTCGCCGTCGAGGGTGTCCAGCGACAGCGTGCCGCCGAGCGCGGCGACCGTCAGGGGGACCGAGAGCTTACAGGTCAGATCGTGGCCATTGCGGCCGAAGACGGGGTGGGGCGCGACCGTGACCTCGATCCAGAGGTCGCCGGGCTGGCCGCCGTACTGGCCGGCGTGGCCGCGGCCGGGGAGGCGCTCGCGGGTCCCGTCCTCGACGCCGGGGGCGATGTCGATGGCGATCTTGACGTCCTTGGCGACGACGCCCTGGCCGTGGCAGCGGGTGCATGGGGTGCGGACCTCGTAGCCGCTGCCGCTGCACTTGGCGCAGGTCGAGGCGGTGACGATCTGGCCGAGGACCGACTGGCGCACGGTGCGCTGCTGGCCGCTGCCGTTGCAGCGGGGGCAGACCGTCGGGTCGGTGCCGCGTTCGGCGCCGGAGCCGTGGCAGCGGTCGCAGGCACCGGCGAGGCGGACCGGGACCTCCTTCTTGGCGCCGAAGACCGACTCCTCGAAGCGCAGCTCCACGCGGGCCGCGGTGTCGGCGCCGCGGCGGGCGCGGGAGCGTGGCCGGCTCCGCGCCGCGAAGGGGCCGGTGCCGAAGAACTGGCCGACGAGGTCCTCGAAGGTGGCGAAGCCGAACGGGTCGTCCGCGAACCCGGCGCCGGCGGGGACGCCCTCCTCGCCGAAGGCGTCGTAGCGCTGCCGCTTGTCCGGATCGGAGAGGACGCTGTAGGCCTTGCTGACCTCCTTGAAGCGCTCCTCGGCGGCGGCGTCGCCGGAGTTCACGTCCGGGTGGTGCTGGCGGGCCAGCCGCCGGTAGGCACGCTTGATCTCCTCCTGGGACGCGTCCCGGGAGACACCGAGGAGGTCGTAGTAGTCGGTCAAGCGTCTCCCCTACATCCTGGCTCGAGTGCTAACGCTTTCTAGCGCTCGACGTCGTCCAGAACGGCGCCGAGGTAGGAGGCAACGGCTTGCACCGCGGCCATGGCACGAAGGTAATCCATCCGGGTGGGTCCGAGCACCCCGATCGTTCCGGTCGTATCGCCCGCGGGGTAGGTGGCGGTCACCAGCGAGACGGCCTCCATCCCCTCGACCTTGTTCTCCGAGCCGATCACCACCGACAGCTGGTGGTCGCTGGTGCGCATCGTGGCCTCAAGCAGCCGCAGCAGCAGGACCTGCTGCTCCAGCGCCTCGTAGACGCGCCGGATGGTGTCGAGGCCGTCGAACACCCCTGGACCGGCGATGTGCGCCTGGCCGCCGACCCAGACCCGCTCGGTGGATCGGTCGCTGGCCAGCTGCCCGATCGCGTCGGCCAGGACGGCGAACAGCCCGCGCCGCTCGGGGCGGACCTGCGGCGCCATGCCGGACAGGGCCAGCTCGGCACGGCTGAGCCGCTCGCGGACCAGCTTGTCGTTGAGCTGGCGGCGCAGCTCGTCCAAGTCCTCGTTGGTGACCTCGCTGGCGCTCTCGATGATGCGCTTGGAGACCTGGCCGGTGTCGACGATCAGCACCATCAGGACCACATGCGGGCTGAGCAGCACCAGCTCGACGTGGCGGAGCCTGGCGTTGTCGATCGCCGGGGTGGTGACCATCGCGGTGTAGCGGGTGAGGGTGGCCAGCAGCAGCGAGGTACGCTGCAGGATCTCCTCCAGCCCGGCGGTGCCGGTCAGGTAGCGGACCACCGCCTCCTCCTGCGCGTGGGCGAGGTCGTTCACCCCCGACAGCGAGTCCACGTAGAAGCGGTAGCCCCGCTCGGTCGGGACCCGCCCGGCGCTGGTGTGCGGGTGGGAGAGGTAGCCTTCGGCCTCCAGCACGGCCAGCTCGTTGCGAATGGTCGCGGGTGAGACGCCGAGGGTGTAGCGCTCGGACAGAGCCTTCGACCCGACCGGCTCGGCGGTCTGGATGAAGTCGTGGACAACTGCGCGCAGCAGCAGCGCCTTCCGTTCATCAAGGCTCATGAGCTGAGCGTAGCAGTCCGAAAGGGCGACTGCTAAGCCGAGCAGGCGGACACATTGGCGCCTGGTTTGTCATGAACATCCCCGCCCGAGGGTCCATGCGACCGTCACGGCGCGAGGCGGCTCACCACTTCGCCGTGCAGGAACATGCCCTGCTCGCTGAGGCGCAGGCCCGGACCCGGGCCCTGGCCCTGGTCCTGGTCGCCGGGGTTGTCGTGAGCGAGCAGGCCGGCGGCGCGCAGGTTGGCGACCTCGGCGCCGGTTGGGTCGGCGCCGAGCACGCGGGCCTCGGCGGCGCTGAGGCCGTCGCTGGTGCGCAGGCGCAACGCCAGCGCCTCGAAGCGGGCCTGGCCGGCGTCGAGCGTCTCCTCGCCCGCGACGGGACGGCGGCCGGCGCGGACCGCCGCGAGGTAGTCCGGCACGCTGCCGGTGTTCCAGCGGCGGGTCTCGCCGGTGAACTCGTGGGCGCCCGCGCCGAGGCCGAGGTAGTGGCCGCGGCGCCAGTAGGTGCGGTTGTGGCGGCTGGCCTGGCCGGGCTTCGCCCAGTTCGACACCTCGTAATGCTCGTAGCCGGCGGCTGCGAGGATCTCGCAGGTGGTGTGGTAGCGGTCGGCGAGCAGGTCCTCGTCCGGCTCGGCCATGCGGCCGGCGGCGACCAGACGGCCGAACTTGGTCGCCGGTTCGATCGTGAGGGCGTAGGCGGACAGGTGGTCCGGCTCCAGGGCGACCGCGGCGGCCAGGGAGCTGACCCAGGACGCCTCGTCCTCCTCGGGGCAGCCGTAGATCAGGTCGAGGCTGAGGCTGAGGTCGGCACCGGCCCGGGCGGCGGCGGCGCGGAGCGCCGCGACCGCCTCGCCAGGGCGGCGGGCGTCGTGGGTGCGGCCGAGCGCCGCGAGCACCTGGCCGTCGAAGCTCTGCGCGCCCATCGAGACGCGGTTCACCCCGGCGGCGACGAGGGTGGCGGCGACCTCGGGGGTGACCGTCTCCGGGTTGGCCTCGACGGTCACCTCCGGGTCGGGCGCGAACGGCAGCAGGGCCCGCAGGCGGTCGAGGACCCGGGCCAGGTCCGCGGCCGGGAGCAGCGTCGGCGTGCCGCCGCCGACGAACACGCTGGTCACGGTCGGGCGCTCGGCCTCCGCACGAACCAGCGCGGCGACGGCCAGCTCCGCCTCGGCGAGCAGCGCCGCGGCGTACGGGCGCCGCAGGCCCTCCATGCCCGTGTAGGTGACGAAGTCGCAGTAGTGGCAGCGGCTCAGGCAGAACGGGACGTGCGCGTAGACCCCGAACAGCGCCGGGTCGGTGAGGACAGCGTCGACCTCCCGGCGGGCCGCCGGATCGGCGAGCGTCGCGACCGTCACCGGCTGTTGTCCCCGTCGTCGGTCCGCAGGGCGGCGACGAAGGCCTCCTGGGGCACTTCGACGCGGCCGATCTGCTTCATGCGCTTCTTGCCTTCCTTCTGGCGCTCCAGGAGCTTGCGCTTGCGGGTGATGTCGCCGCCGTAGCACTTGGCGAGCACGTCCTTGCGCCGCGCGGTGATGGTCTCGCGGGCGATCACCTTCGAGCCGATCGTCGCCTGGATCGGCACCTCGTAGAGCTGGCGGGGAATCAGCCGCTTCAGCTTGGTCGCCATGGCGCGGCCGTAGGCGTAGGCCTTGTCCCTGTGGACGATCGCGGAGAAGGCGTCCACGGGTTCCCCCTGCAGCAGCAGGTCGACTTTGACCAGGTCGGCGGCGCGGTAGCCGCTCGGCTCGTAGTCGAGCGAGGCGTAGCCGCGGGTGCGCGACTTCAGCTGGTCGAAGAAGTCGAAGATGATCTCGGCGAGGGGCAGCTGGTAGCGCAGCTCGACCCGTTCCTCCGAGAGGTACTCCATGGTGTCGAGCACGCCGCGGCGGCTCTGGCACAGCTCCATCACCGGCCCGATGAAGTCCGCCGGGGCCAGCACCATGGAGGACACGTACGGTTCCTCGATCCGCTGGACGCGGCCCGCTTCGGGAAGCTCGCTGGGGTTGGAGACGGTCAGCTCGCGGCCGTCCTCGGTGAAGACGTGGTAGGCGACGTTCGGGGCGGTGGTGATCAGGTCGAGGTCGAACTCGCGCTCCAGGCGTTCGCGCACGATGTCCATGTGCAGCAGGCCGAGGAAGCCGCAGCGGAACCCGAATCCCAGCGCCGCCGAGGTCTCCGGCTCGTAGACCAAGGCCGCGTCGTTGAGGCGCAGCCGGTCGAGCGCGTCGCGCAGGTCCGGGAAGTCGTCGCCGTCGATCGGGTACAGGCCCGAGTACACCATCGGGCGGGGCTCCCGATAGCCGGGCAGCGGGGTGGCCGCCCCGGCCGGGCCGGCGGCCGTGATGGTGTCGCCGACCTTGGCCTGGCGGACGTCCTTGACCCCGGGAATCAGGTAGCCGACCTCGCCGGCCGCCAGGTCCTTGGTGGGTACGGCCTCGGGGGCGAACACCCCGACCTCCTCGGCTTCGGAGACCACGCCGGTGGCCATCATCTTGACCCGCTCGTGCGAGACCAGGCGCCCGTCGATCATCCGGACGTAGGCGATGACGCCCCGGTAGGAGTCGTAGAGCGAGTCGAAGATCAGCGCGCGGGCGGGCGCCCCGGGGTCGCCCTTGGGCGGCGGGACGCGCCGGACCAGGGCCTCCAGCAGGATGGGGACGCCCTCGCCGGTCTTGGCGGAGACGCGCAGCATCTCCTCGGCGGGGACGCCGAGCACCTGCTCGATCTCGCGGGCGACCCGCTCGGGCTGCGCCGCCGGGAGGTCGATCTTGTTGATCACCGGGATGATCGCCAGTTCGGCCTCGAGCGCCAGGTAGAGGTTGGCGAGCGTCTGCGCCTCGATGCCCTGGGCGGCGTCGACCAGCAGGACCGCGCCCTCGCAGGCCTCAAGGGCCCGCGAGACCTCATAGGTGAAGTCCACGTGGCCGGGGGTGTCGATCAGGTTCAGCACGTAGTCGAGCCCGTCGGCGGCCTGGTAGGCGAGCCGGACCGCCTGCGCCTTGATGGTGATGCCGCGCTCGCGCTCCAGGTCCATCTTGTCGAGGTACTGGGCGCGCATCTGCCGCTCGTTCACCGCGTGGGTCAGGTCGAGCAGTCGGTCGGCGAGGGTCGACTTGCCGTGATCGATGTGGGCGATAATGCAGAAATTGCGTAGACGCGCAAGGTCCATTGGCAGCGGCGCCGAAGGCGGCGATCGGTTGTCGCCGGGCTTCAATGGTCCTCCGCTTCGCCGACCTCCGGCCCGGCAGGCGGCGACTGGTCGACGTTTCGAGGCGGTTCCATGGGTGTGCTCTAGTCCTTCGGGACGATCCAACTGGGCAGCGAGCATACCTGACGGCGCTGGTCGCGGGCCCCCTCGCACCGCCGTGTGACGTTGAGGGTACGCGAGCCGCTGTGCTAGCCTGCCGGAGTTGCGACCAATCCCATGCAGAGCAGAGGGCTGACCTTCCTTGGCCAACATCAAGTCCCAGATCAAGCGGAACCGGCAGAACGAGGCGCGCCGGATGCGGAACAAGTCCGTCCGCTCCGCGCTCAAGACCTACGCCCGCCGGGTCCGCGAGAGCCTCGCCACCGGCGACAGCGCCACCGCCGAGACGGCCTACCGCCACGCGGCCCGCGCCTACGACAAGGCGGCCAGCAAGGGGGTCATCCACCCCAACAACGCCGCCAACCACAAGGCGAGCCTCGCCAAGGCTCTGCATCGCGTCAGCGAGTAGGGGCCCTCGGCGTCACCGACATTGAGGGCGGCCACCTGGCCGCCCTTCTTGCTGTCTCGCCGTATCGGGCGCCCGCCTTATCGGCCGCCTTATCGGGCGCCCGCCGCCGCGATCCGCGTCACCACCAATTCCGCCAGGAGCCGAGCCGGCAGGCCGCCGTTGCGGACCTCCGCGTCGGCGGCGGCGATCAAGTCGAGCGCGCGCCGCAGGTCGTCCGGGCGGAACCCGCGCGCCTGGCGCCGGGCCCGGTCAACCTGCCAGTCGCGGACTCCCCCGCCGATCGCCTGCGCGACCTGGCCCTTGGGGGCGTTGCCGTAGTCGACCACCCGCAGCAGCAGCCGCAGCTGCCGTGCCAGCATCCCCAGCAGCCCCAGCACCTCCTCTCCCTGGCCGAGCAAAGAGTCCAGGTGCCGGAGGGCGGCCTGTGGCTCCCCACCGAGCACCGCGTCGGTCAGCTCGAAGACTCCCCGATCCGCTGTGGGGGTCAGGAACTCCCCCACCTGCGCCCGGGTCCACACCGTCGGCGGCGGCACCGCCACGTGCAGCTTCAGCGCCGCGCCGGCCAGCTCCCGCAAGTCCTGCCCAACCGTGTCCAGCAGCGCCGCGACCGCGCCGTCGTCGGCCTTGCGGCCGAGGCGGCGGATCTCAGCCCGCAACCAGGCCGCCCGCTCCGACGGCTTCAGCTTGGCGGCCGTCACCGTGACCGCGTGCTGCTGCAGGTCCTTGAAGAACTTCGCCACCCGGCCAGGCCCGGCTGCCCGCAGCACCAGCACGGTCCCCGGGCTCGGGTCCGCCGCCGCCGCCAGCACCGCCCCGCGCGCCGCCGCGTCCAGCGTCTCCGCCTCCCGCACCACCACGATGCGGCCGCCCCCGAACAACGACGCGGTCGCCAGGCCCATCGCGAACCCGTCCGGCAGCGCCCCGCCTGAGACCTCCTCGACGCTCGTGCCGGCCCCAAGGCCCGCCTTGGCCGCGGCGACCGCCTCAGCAACCGCCCGTTCGGCAAGCAGCTCCTCCTCACCGATCACCAGCGTGACGGGCGCCATCCCTTGCGTACTCTGACTCGGCATCGCCAAAGACTATCCTGCTGCGGTGACGCTCGGCCCGGTCACGCTCGCGGGGAAGTCGATCGCCGCTACCGTGACCTGGCCGCCAGCACCGGGCCAGACCGGCGACGCCATCGCCTGACGATCGCTGCGCACGCCAGGACAGTGATGGCTGGCAGCGCTCGGGCGGGGCCGTGCAGGGTGACGGTCGCGCCCGGGAGCTGGGCGGCGGCCTGGGCGACGGCCAGCAGGGCCGCGAGGAATGGGGCGGCCAGGCGGCAGGCCACGACGGCGAGCGGCGGGACGACCGGCGCGGCGAGCGCGGCAACCACACCGAGGAGCATCGGCGGAGTCGCCAGCGGGAGCGCGAGGAGGTTCGCGGGCAGGCCGGCGAGGGAGAGCTGCCCGAGTGCCAGCGCGGCGGCGGGGAGCGCGGCGGCCTGGGCGCCGAGTGCGAAGCCGGCGGCGGCGCGGACCGGCTGCGGCAGCCACCGGGGCAGCGCGCGGGCGATTGGCGGGGCCCAGCCCCAGGACCCCGGCGGTGGCGGCGACCGACAGCTGGAAGCCGAGCGTGGCGGCGAGGCTGGGGTTGGCGAGCAACAGGAACATCACGGCGAGGCAGAGGGCACGGCGCCCGCCGGGGCCTCGGCCGGTGGCGACTCCGGCGAGGACCAGGGCGGCCATGACGCTGGCGCGCAGCACGCTCGGCTCCCAGCGGGTGAGCAGCGCGAACGCGATGGTCAACAGGACGCCGACAGCGGCGAGCGAGGGCCGGCCGGCCCCGAGGGCGGCGGCGAGCCCGAGGCCTGCCGCGAGCAGCACCGCCAGGTTCTCACCACTGGCGGCGAGCAGGTGGGAGAGGCCCGCATCCTTGAAGACACGGTCGAGGGTGGGGCTGAGCAGCGAGGTGTCGCCAAGCGCCATCCCGACCAGCAGACCGGCGTGCTCGGGCGGCAGGCTCGCCCGGGCGCTGCCACGGGCCGCGGCGCGGAACGCCTCGCTCGACCGCAGCAGGCGCGAGCGGGACGGTGCCCAAGCCTCCAGGTGTGGCCGGCGCAGGGTGACCGGCGCCTGGTCGCTGACGCCGATCCGGCTGGGATGGGCTGCCGGCGCGACTCCCGCGTGCAGGCGGAGCTGATCGCCGACCGCGACCGTGCTGACGGACGGAGCCGCGTCGCGTCCGAAGACGACGGCCGCCCGCTCTCGGGTCCGCCACGTCCGCCCGGCGGTCGTGACCCTGTCCACTCGCAGCACCACCAATCGGGCGCCGTACTGGACGGTGCGGGGTTCCTCCACCACGGTGCCCGTCACCGCCACGCCCCTGCCGGGCGTCGCCGCCAGGCGTGGGAGCAGCCCGCCGCTGGTCCCAGCGACCCGCATGGCCGCGACCGCGGCGCCGGTGGTTGCCAGCGTCACCAGCACCATCGCCCCGGCAAGCACCGGGCGTTCAGCCGCTTCGGACAGCGGCATCGCCGCGAGCCCGGCGGCGGCGAGCGCGAGCAGGACGGCGAGGGGTGTCGCATGGGTGCCGGCAGCGACCGCGGCGCACCCTCCCAGCAACACCCCGGCGGCAACCGTGGCGGCGAGCGCGACGCCGTCCGGGTCTGGGTCACGGCCCCTGCGCCACCGTTGGCCGGACCGTTGGTCGTCAGGGCGCATTGGAGACCGTCACCAGGTCCTTGAGTGTCGCGAAGCGCCGGTCGCCGATGCCGGGAACCTGCCGCAGGTCGTCGACGGAGGTGAAGGGGTGCGCGGCGCGATAGGCGATGATCCGGCTGGCGGTGACCTGGCCGACGCCAGGGAGCGTGTCGAGCTGCTCGGTGGTGGTGGTATTCAGGTCGAGCGGTCCGGACGGCGGCCCTCCCAGACCGGTGGAACCGGCGGGGTCGAGCTGCGCGGTGGTGGGCAGGACGGCCGCCTCGCCGTGGCGGGGGACGCGAAGCTGCTCGCCGTCGGCCAGCTTGCGGGCGAGGTTCACCGCGTCGAGGTCGGCGCCGGGAGCTGCCCCGCCGGCTGCCTGGATGGCGTCGATGACCCGGCTCCCCACCGGCAGGTGAACCAGTCCAGGGTGGCGCACCCGGCCGACCACGTCCACGGCCAGCGCGCCGGTCCCGGTGTCGGCTCCCGTGCCAGCGCCGACCGCGTTGGCGCCCATTCCCGATCCCGGCGGGGTCGGCGGCGTCGCGTCCGCGCCGGTGACGCTGGTCAGCATGGCGCCGGACGCGGACGCCCGCGCGCCGGCCATCGTCGGGTCGATCGGGCGCGGCGTGCCCCGGAACCAGATGACCGCGGCGCAGGCCAGCGCGACCAGCGCCACGACCGAGAGCACGACCCGTTGGCGCCCCACACCGGCGAGCAGGCGGCCGGCGTGGTCCCGCAGTCGAGCGGTCAGGCGGTCGGGTGGCAGGACAAAGGAAGGCGGTGTCGGCATGCGGCTCCTCCAGATCCGGCGGGCCTTCGCGGCCCGTTCGTCAGGGTCGCGATGACCGTAACCGTTCTGAAGAATCCGCGTTTTCGTTGTCCACAGGCCCCGATGTCCAGGCCCGAAGCCGAGCCGCGCAACCCAGCGGGCACGCCAAAAGCGCGCGCGTGGGGGTCCCCCTGATTCAACGCTATCGGATCGGGGCGGGCGGCGACGGCGTCGTCCACAGCCCCGGCTGGGCTCGTCAGCGCGCGGTGACCAGGTTGACGAGCTTGGGCGGGACCGTGATGACCCGGGCGATCGGGCGGTCGGCGAGCGCGGCCTTCACCTTCGGGGAGGCCAGGGCGAGGGCGCGCAGGTCATCCTCGCCGGCGTCGGCGGTGACCTCGATGCGGTCGCGGACCTTGCCGTCGACCTGGACGACGCAGGTGAGGCGCTCGACCCGGACCAGCTCGGGGTCGTAGCCGGGCCAGGCGGCCAGGTGGACTGACTCGGTGTGGCCGAGGGCGTGCCACAGCTCCTCGGTGACGAACGGGGCCAGCGGGGCGAGCATCAGGACCAGCCGCTCGGCGGTGTCGCGCTGCTCGGTGGCGCTGCCGCGACCACTGCGGACGGCGTCGGCCAGGTCGTTGGAGAGCGTCATCAGCTTGGCGACGGCGGTGTTGAAGCGGAACCGCTCCAGGTCGTCGCTGACCGCCTGGGTGGCGCGGTGGGCGTGGCGGACCAGGGCTGGGTCGCTGGCGCCACCATGCCCGGCTCCGGAGTCGGCGGCGCCGCGGACGGCGCGCCAGACCCGGTGGATCCAGCGGGCCATGCCCTCGGGCGAGACGTCGGCCCAGTCGACGTCGTCCTCGAAGGGACCGGCGAACAGCATGGTGAGGCGGGCGACGTCGGCGCCGTGCTCGTCGATGATGGTGGCGGGCTCGACCAGGTTGCCGCGCGACTTGCTCATGGCGGCGCCGTGCATCACCACCATGCCCTGGTTGAGCAGCGCCCGGAAGGGCTCGCGGAAGCCGACCAGGCCGAGGTCGTGCAGAAACTTCACGAAAAAGCGGGAGTAGAGCAGGTGCAGGATGGCGTGCTCGATCCCGCCGGTGTACTGGTGCACCGGCATCCAGCGGGCGACCCGGTCGGGGTCGAAGGGCCGCTCCGGGTCCAGGCCGGTGTAGCGCAGGAAGTACCAGGACGAGTCGACGAAGGTGTCCATCGTGTCGGTCTCGCGCCTCGCCGGGGTGCCGCAGCGGGGGCAGGCGACGTTGACCCAGTCACTCACCGTGGCCAGCGGGGACTCGCCCTTGGGCCGGAAGTCGGCCACGTCGTCGGGCAGCGGGACGGGGAGGGCGTCGTCGGGGACCGGAACCTCGCCGCAGGAGGGACAGTGGATGATCGGGATCGGGCAGCCCCAGTAGCGCTGCCGCGAGACCAGCCAGTCGCGCAGGCGGTAGTTGATGGCGAACTCGCCGCGGCCCTGCGCGGCCAGGTCGGCGGTGACGCGCCGGATCGCCTCGCCGGCGGGGATGCCGTCGTAGGGGCCGGAGTTGACCATGACGCCCTCGTGGCCCATGGCCTCGGTCATCTGGCCGGGGTCCAGGGGCGGCTCGCCCTCGGGCTGGACGACGATCCGGACGGGCAGGCCGTAGTTGCGGGCGAACTCGAAGTCGCGCTGGTCGTGGGCTGGGACGGCCATGATCGCGCCGGTGCCGTACTCCAGCAGCACGTAGTCGGCGGCCCAGACGGGGATCCGTTCGCCGTTGACCGGGTTGATGGCGTAAGCGCCCAGGAACACACCCGTCTTGTCGCGTTCGGTGGAGAGGCGCTCGACCTCGGTCTCGCGGTCGACGGTGTCGCGGAAGCGGCGAAAGGCCGCTTCGTGCTCAGTCCCGGCGACCAACTGCTCGGCCAGCTGGTGCTCGGGTGCGAGCACGAAGAAGGTCGCCCCGTACAGAGTGTCCGGGCGGGTGGTAAAGATCCGCACAGTCTGTCCGGTTTCGGAAATGATGAAATCGACGTAGGCCCCAACGCTCCGCCCGATCCAGTTGCGCTGCATGGTCAGGACCTTGTCGCTCCAGCGGTCCTCCAGCTCGGCCATGTCGTCCAGCAGGGCCTGGGCGTACTCGGTGATCCTGAAGAACCACTGGGTCAGCTCGCGCTTTTCGACCAGGTGGCCGCAGCGCTCGCAGTGACCGTTGATGACCTGCTCATTGGCCAGCACGGTCTGGTCATGGGGGCACCAGTTCACCGGCGAGGCCTTGCGATAGGCGAGGCCGCGCTCGTACAGGCGCAGGAAGATCCACTGCGTCCAGCGGTAGTAGTCCGGGTCGCAGGTGTTGAAGGTCCGTGACCAGTCGAACGAGATGCCGAGCCGCTGGAAGGTGGCACGCTGTGTGTCGATGTTCTGGCGCGTCCAGGTCTTGGGGTGGATCCCGCGGCTGATGGCGGCGTTCTCGGCCGGCAGGCCGAAGGCGTCCCAGCCGATCGGATGCAGCACGTTGTAGCCCTGCATGCGCTTCAGGCGGGCGATCACGTCGCCGCCGGCGAACGCTTCCAGATGGCCCATGTGCAGGTCGCCCGATGGGTACGGGAACATGTCGAGCGCGTAGAATCGGGCACGTTCGGTGTCATTCTCGTCAGCTCGGTAGAGCGCCCGCTCCTCCCAGGCCGCCGTCCACTTCGGCTCAACCTGCTGCGGGTCGTAACGCTCGGGATCCACGGTCTTGCCCACCTTCTCGGATTCGGACGAAAAAAATTCTTGAGCGGGCCGATCAGGACCCGCCCCACTACTCCGCAAGCATAACAGCAGGCCAGCGGTGGTTCGGGAGGCCACGCGCAAGGGGACAGCGAAGCGGATCCGGGCTGTGACCGACTTGATCCCTTTGATTGCCCTCTGGACACGGGGCCACGACAGGTGCAATGTTCCCCGCCATATCGTCGAAGTCGTACGAGCCGGACGTAGATCGCTTCGGGTGGCAAGCGGGCAGCGTCCTTGAACGGAGCGCCACTCAGAGGGGAGGCATCGTGGTAACAGCACGCAATCAGGTCGGAGGTGCAAGCCCGTACCGGACGGTCCGGAACTGGCAGCCGCCTCGCTCGTACGAACCACCATTCCGTCCCGCCCCGGCGACCCCAGCCGACAGCGAGGAGCTCGAGGTGCTGCTGCGCACCACCGAGGTCGCGCGGCGGCTGCAGGTGAGCGCACGGACCGTGCTCGCCTGGGCCCAGGCGGGCAAGCTACCGAGCATCCTGACTCCGGGGGGCCACCGTCGCTACCCGGCGCAGGGCGTGGAGCAGGTGCTCGCGACCATGACCGCGGCCGGGGAGCCGCGCGTCGACGAGTAACGGCAGACGAGTAACGGCAACGGACGACAACCAACGACCAAAACGACCAACGGCTAGCGCTGCTGACGCTACCTCTGGGCCGCTGGGAGCGCGCATGCTGGATCGATGCGCGCTCCCAGCCTTCCGGCGGCGCTCGGCGGCTCCCGACGGGTCGACCTGACGGATTGACCCAGTCGAGGGTCTGATGCGTGAATGTTGGTGCGATGGAACCAGCGACTGAAGGGCGCGGCACGCCGCTGAGCCTTCCCAGGACCGCGGCCTGGGTCTGGCATGCGGAGCCACGCTCGATCTTCGGCCTCGACGCCGTGTTCGTGCGTTGCGCGAACGGCACCAGCACCACCAGTACCAGCGGCGATGGCTTCGACTTCGCTGACAACTACCGCCGCTGGCAGGACACCCGCGGCCCGGCGGTGGTCCCGTGGACCTGGTTCGGCCCCCCCGCCAGCTCCGACGGGACCGCTGCCGCCGACCTGCTCTGCCAGATTGGCGGAGCGCAACCACTGTATGTGGTCGAGATCGGCTTCAAGGCGCCCGCCGAAGAGGTGGTCGCCTTCGCCAAGCGCATGCGCGAGCGCCAGCCCGCCGCGCTGCTCGGCTTCTCGACCTACCCGACCAGAGCCGAGGCAACCGCCAACGGCGTCCCCTGGGACGTCTGCGTGGCAGTGTTCGACCTCGGCCTCCCGCAGGTCTACACCGCCAAGCAGCGCCTGGAGCTGCTGCGGCCGGACAGCCCGGTGGTCGCCGACATGGCTGGCAAGCCGATCCACGTGGTGGTCTGCCCCGACAGCGATCCTGGCTGGCTGGAGGCCGCCAAAGCGGCGATGGCCCGCCACGCGGGCGTCTCGGCCTGGGCGGTGGACCAGGCCAGCTTCACCACCTGGCGGCGCCACCTCAGCGGCCTGGCCGACGAGCGACCGGCCGCCAAGCCGCCCAGCACCAGCCGGTCCGCGCTGACCGACGAGCTGCCCGCCACCGAGGCCGCCGAGGAGGCCGCCCCGCCGTCCCCGTCCCCGCTGAGCCCCGGTCCGGGTCCGGTACCCGCGCCCACGCCAATCGCGGCCGGAGATGGCGGTCCAGCGCCGATTCCCACGCCGCCGCGTCCCGCGGGCCTGGAGCCGGGTGCGCAGGCACTGCTCGCCAATCGCATCATCGCGATCGTCCAGGCACACCTGGACGCTGGCGGCACCCTCAGCGACGACCAGCTCCTCAGCGAGGTGGAACGCGCGCTCGGCGACGCCACCGCTGGTTGACAGCCTCCGGTCCAGGTATCCACAGATGCCGACGAGGCCCTTGATCGGCCCGCGCGGCGATGCTCTTATTACTGTGAGGTAACCATCCAGGTAACCGGCCGGGACCCAACGCAGGACCCGGAGGAGGCGATCATGCAGGCATCCGCGGCGACCGAGCGGGCCGCCATCGACGCCGAGGTCAGCGGCAAGACGCTCTGCGACCTCCTGCTCCGCAATGCCGAGACCTACGGCGACCAGCCGGCGCTCTCCTGGAACGCGGACGGCGACGGCGACGGCGGCTGGCAGCACCTCACCTGGCGTGGCTATCGCGATCGGGTCGCCGAGGCCGCCATGGGCCTGGCGGCGCTCGGGGTCGGACGCGGCGACTTCGTGGCGATCATGACCCGCAACCGCCCCGAGCACCTGATCGCCGACCTGGCCGCGCTCCACCTGGGCGCCGTCCCGGTGTCGTTCTACAACACCCTCGCGCCCGAGCAGATCGCCTACATCGCCGCCCACTGCGAGGCCAAGGTGGCCGTCCTCGATGGCCGCCAGTTCATGGAGCGCTGGGAGAAGGTCAAAGACGACCTCCCCAACCTCACCCACGCGGTCCTGCTCGAGGACGCGGCGGACTTCGCCGACTACGGCTGGGTCCGGTCCTGGGACGCGTTGCTGGAGGGCGGACGGGCCGCGCTCGCCAGCGCCGACGGCCGCGCGCGCTTCGACGCGGCCTGGCGGCAGGTGACCCCCGACGACCTGGTCACGGTGATGTACACCTCGGGTACCACCGGGCCGCCCAAGGGCGTCATGACGACCCACTACAACGCGCTGTGGACCGCCGCGGCGGTCGAGCGCTGGACCAGGGAGTCCAACCGGGCCGCCTGGGAGCCGGGCGCGACCTACCTGTCCTACCTGCCACTGGCGCACAGCCTGGAGCGTCTGAGCGGCCACTACGCGGCCCAGTGGCGGGCCACCTCGGTCTGGTTCTGCCCGGAGGTGCTCCGGGTGGTCGAGTACCTCCCGCAGGTCCGCCCAGCCACCTTCGTGGCGGTCCCCCGCCTCTGGGAGAAGGCGCAGGCCGGCATCACCGCCGCGCTCGCCGCCGAGCCGAACCCGCGCCGCCGCCGCATCGCCGAGCAGGCGATCGCCAGCGGCCGCCAGGCGGTGCGCCTGTTCCAGGCGGGCAAGCCGATGCCGCTCGGGCTGCGCCTGCGCCGCGCCCTGTTCGAGCGGCTGGTGTTCAGCAAGATCCGCCATCGCATGGGCCTTGACCGCTGCCTGGTCGCTTTCAGCGGCGCCGCCCCCCTCGCCGAGGACGTGCTGGAGTTCTTCCTGGCGATCGGCATCCCGCTGCGGGAGGGCTACGGCCTGACCGAGTCAACCGCCCCGGCCAGCCTCAACCTGCCCGAGCGGGTCAAGGTCGGCACGGTCGGGCCGGCCCTGCCCGGGGTCGAAATGCGTGTCGCCGACGACGGCGAGCTGCTGATCCGCGGCGGCAACGTCGCCAAGGGCTACTACAAGGACCCTGAGCAGACCGCCGCGACCTTCGGCCCGGACGGCTGGCTGCACACCGGCGACGTCGCCGAGGTCGACGAGGACGGCTTCATCCGCATCGTAGACCGCAAAAAGGAGCTGCTGATCACCGCTGGCGGCGACAACGTCTCACCATCGAATCTGGAGAACCTCCTGAAGGCGCATCCGCTGATCGCCCAGGCGTGCGCGGTCGGCGACCGCAAGCCCTACATCGCCGCCCTGGTCGTGCTGGACGGCGAGGTGGCCCCCGGCTGGGCGGGGCAGCACGGCATCCCCTTCGAGAGCCTGGAGCGGTTCGCCCTCGACGAGCGCATCCGCGCCGAGCTGCAGCAGGCGGTCGACCAGGTCAACCAGCACGTCGCCCGCATCGAGCAGATCAAGCGCTTCACCGTCCTGCCAACCGAGTGGACGATGGACTCCGAGGAGCTGACGCCAACCCTCAAGCTGAAACGCCGCGTGATCCACCAGAAGTACGCCGCCGAGATCCAGGCGCTCTACCAGTAGCCGTTGCGGGGGGAGGGTGTGGCGCCTGCCGCCGCCCCGGGCGGGCACCACACCCTCGGTCCGCGCTCAGTCCCGCGGGTCAGTCCGCGATGCGGAGCGCGACCGCCGGCCGCAGCCTCGCGGCCTGCCGTGCCGGCCAGGCGGTCGCCAGCAGCGACGCGGCGGCGGTGAGCGACAGCAACACCGCGATGTTCAGCCACGGGATCGAGAACGCCACCTGCGCGGCCTTGAGGGCGGGGTCGTTGCGGAACAGCAGGTAGTCGGTGACGACCGCCAGCGCCGCGCCGAGGATGATCCCCTCGGCCGCGATGAAGGCGCTCTCCGACAGGAACGCGCGGTGGATGACGCGGGCCTGGAAGCCGAGCGCGCGCAGCACGCCGACGCTGCGGCGGCGTTCCCGCACCGCCCGGACCATCACCACGCCGAGCCCGCCGATGCCGATCACCAGCCCGAGCGCCAGGAACCCTTCCATCAGCTCGTCGAAGCTGGTGTTGGCGGCGAACTCCTGGTCCACCTCGTGGCGGATGCGGGTGGCGACCAGCCCCTGCGCCAGGAAGGCGCCCTGTAGCTCCCCCGCCAGCGCCTGGTCGGAGACGCCCGGCGCCGGCTTGACCAGCACCGCGCTCAGCTTGAGCCACGCGCCGAACTGCGCCCGCGCGGCTGGGACGCCCATGATCACCGGCGGCCCGTCGTTGCCCGGGCCGAAGAAGGCGTCCGGGTTGCCGAGCACGCCCGCGACGGTCTTGCGCGCAACCTTGCCGCTGCGCGGGTCGGTGAGGGTGAAGCTGTCGCCCGGTTTGGTCTCGCCCTTGCCACCGAGCAGGGCATTGACGGTGATCACATACCGCGGGTCGTTGAGGACCGCCCGCCACACCGCCCGGTCGTCGCCGAACTGGCCCAGCCGCTTGTCCAGCGGGAACAGGCCCGCCGTGGCGATCCGCGGGTCGGCGCCGACCACGGTGACGCGGTCCTGGCCCGATTCCCCGCCTGGCTGCGCCTGGCCGGCCGCTCCCGGCGCCTGGATCCGGCCGTCGGCGGCGGAGAGGGGCACCGCCGCGGCCACCTTGCGCGCGAACTGGCCGGTGGTGAACGCCGCGGCCGGGTCTGGGGTTGTCACCGGCGCCGAGGGGTTGAGGTCGGCGCGGATCGCGAACCCGCCGGTGGCGCTGGCGACCTCGTGCGCCCTGGTCGAGTCCTCAACGCTGGTGAGCACCGCCACCAGCACGATCGTGAACACCACAAGCCCGTACATCACCAGGATCGCGCCGGTGCGGAAGCGGCGCGCCAGCGGGTAGGCGAAGGCGAGCCGTGCTGCCAGCCCCCACGGCGTCGCCCGGGACGCCAGCGGCCGCAGCGGCCCGGTGACCAGCTGCTGGTTCTGGCTCAGCAGGAACACCGCCGAGAAGGTCAGCGCCACGCCGAGCACCACGTAGGTGCCCGTGGAGCCGTCGTCGAACAGGTGCGGCCGCACGGTGTTGGCGGCCAGGGTCCAGCCGAGCACGCCGAGCGCCGCCAGGCTGTAGGCGAGCCGCTTGGGCAGCAGCCGCACCAGCAGCGGGCACAGCGCCAGCGCGGCCAGCGCCGGGAGCAGGTAGACCAGCGAGCCCCGGCCGTTGGCGACCACCGGCACCGTCAGCACCCCGAGCCCGGCGGCCACCAGGGTCGACAGCGCAACCCAGCGCCGCTTGAGGCGCCGCCCGCCGTCGCCCGGCAGGTCGCGAATCGCGGCGATCACGTTGAGGCGGCTGACCCGCACGGCCGTCAGCGTGGCCGTCAGGAAGGCGATCAGGAACCCGAACGCCAGGCCGTTGACGACGCTGACCGGGGTGATGTGGAACACGATCGCCAGGCCGCCCTGATCGCTGGAGAAGCTGCCGAAGATGCGCCCCGCGAAGATCCCGACGGCGCGGCCGACGCCGATCCCGGCGAGCGCGCCGATCACGCAGGCGATCAGCGCGTACAGGGCACCCTCGATCATGAAGGCGCGGACCAGCCGCCCGCGCCGCATGCCGATGGCACGCAGGATACCCAGCTCGCCCTTGCGCTCATCGGCGAGCATCACGAACACGTTCACCAGCAGCATCACTCCGGCGATGATCGAGAAGCTGCCGATGAACAGGAAGAACGAACCGAACTGGTCGCCGGCTGACTTGGCGTCGGCCAGGGCATGCTGCTTGACCGTATGGACCGCGACCGCGTCCTCGCCCGTGCCCGTGCCCGTGGCCTTGGCATTGGCCTTGGCGGCGAGTGGGGCGAGGGCGCGGGTCAGCTTGCCCGCGACCGCGTCGCTGTGCGCGCTGCCGCCTTCGATGTCGCCGGTGTTGGAGACGAACGTCACCACCTCCGGCTGCGCGTCCTTCGGGGCGAGCGCCGCCAGCGTCCCCGGCGCCAGGAAGGCGTTGCGCCCGCCGTTGCCGCCGGCGCCGGCGATGCCCGTCGAGCCGACCACCTGGGTCACCCGCAGCGCCGTCGGGTGGCCGTAGAGCCAGAAGGTGAGCGTGTCGCCCGCGCTGGCGCCGAGCGCTCCCGCCAGCTCGCTGTTCAGCACCACCTCGCCGGGGTTGGGGGTGGGGGCGTCCAGGCCGGCGCCTCCGTCGCTGCCAGCGACGGGCTGGGCGGTGCCGAAGTCGGCTTCGGCCACGTTGGCGTTCGGCTCGGCCTTGCGCGCGGCGCCGTCGCCCTTGGCCACGGCGGCCTGGTCGATCCGGAGGGTGAGGACGCCGTCCACGTCCGGGTCGCCGCGCAGCACCGCGACCCGTTTGGCGGCGGCCTCGCCCTGGGCGGGGGTCGGGGCGCTGACGATCTCGTCGATCGGGCCGAGCTGGCGGTCGGCGTCCCGTTTCACCGAGAAGCCAAGGGTGTCGCCGACGATCAGGCTGCCGACGATGATCGCGGTGCCGAGCGCCGAGCCGGCGATCACCAGCAGCGCCTCGCCGCGGCGCCGGCTCGCCTGGCGCAGCGCCAGGCGGCGCAGGAACGGCCGCCGCAGGGCGACCAGCGCCGTCGCCAGCAGCGCCGCTGCCATCAGAGTGATCAGCGGCAGGGTCAGGTTCGGATACACGCGTCAGCCCTCCAGACCCTGGTGCTGACCGGCGTAGGCCGGTGGGCGCGGCTCGTCGGCGACCACGCGGCCGTCGCGCATGCGGACGCGGCGCCCGGCCGCCGCGCCGATCGCCGGGTCGTGGGTGACCAGCACGACCGTCTGGCCTTCGTCACGGTTCAGGTCCTGGAGCAACGCCAGCACCTGGGCGGCCATCTGCGTGTCGAGGTTCCCGGTCGGCTCGTCGGCCCACACGATCGCCGGCCTGGCCGCGAGGGCTCGCGCGATGGTGACGCGCTGCTGCTCCCCACCGGACAGCTCGTTGGGCCGGTGGCGCAGGCGGTGGCCGAGGCCGACCCGCTCCAGCATCATCGCCGCCTCGCTCCGTGCCTGCCGGGGCGGCGCGCCGGCCAGCAGCAGCGGCAGCTCCACGTTCTCGGCGGCGGTGAACACCGGGATCAGGTTGTAGGCCTGGAAGACGAAGCCCATCGCCCTGGCCCGGTAGGCAGTCCGCTTGGCGTCCGACAGCGCGAACAGATCCTGGCCTTCGACCAGCACCCGGCCGCTGTCGATGCCGTCAAGCCCGGACAGGCAGTTCAGCAGGGTGGTCTTGCCCGACCCCGAGGGGCCCATCACCGCGACCAGCTCGCCCCGGTCGATGGCGAGGTCGAGGCCGGCGAGGGCCTCCACCTCGATCTCGCCGCCATCGCCGGTGCGGTAGACCTTGCGCACGCCCTCGGCCAGCAGCAACGGCTCGCCCATTGTCCCTCCCGTCGATCACGCGACCCGAGACCCGATTGGTGGCCGCGGTCCTGACGGCCAGGCTCGCTGCTGGCGGGTGGGGGCACATCGGGGAGGCTCCCTGAACGAACCTGCGGCTATCCCCCGTTTTCTCAGGGTTTCCCCTGAGACGGGCGGGGTTGGTCAGCTGTAGCTCGTCCGAGACTCGGTCTCGCGGGCGATGCCTTCGGCGACGCTGTCGGCGACGCTGCGGGCCTCCCATTTGAGCGCGGGTGGCACACGCAGCTCGAAGCGGGCGCCCGCGCCGGTCCGGGTCGGCTCGGCCATCACCAGGTCGCCGCCCTCGGCGCGGGCGAGCCGCCGGGCGATGTAGAGGCCCAGCCCGACGCCGTCAGCATGGCGGACGACGTTGCCGTCGAGCTTGCCGAAGCGCCCGAAGATCCACTCCCGCTTGGCGGCTGGCACGCCTGGGCCACCGTCCTCGACGGCGATGACTACGAGGTTGCCGTCATGGAACGCGTCAACCCAAACCGGCGCCCCAGACGGGGCGTACTTGGCGGCGTTGTCGAGCAGGTTGGAAACCGCCTGCAGGACCGCCTCGGGCGCGGCATGCACCGGCAGGTCGTCCTCCACGCCCAATTCCATCACGCGGCGGGGGTAGCGCGCCTTGGCCGCTGCGACCGCCTCGCGAGCCAGCTCGCCAGCGTCGACCGGCGGGTGCCGATTGGGCAGTGGCACGCCGGACGCCTGGACCTGCGCGGCGAGTAGGAGATGCTCGATCAGCTCCTTGAGCCGCTCCCCCTGGCGGACGGCCATGCCGACCAGCTCGCGCTTCTGCTCGTCGCTGAGCCGCTCCTCACGGTTCTCCAGCGTCTGCACCGCTCCCAGCATCCCGGCGAGCGGCGTACGGAGCTCGTGCGAAACCGTGGAGAGCACGTTGTCCTTGAACTGGTCGCTTTGCAGCAGGCGTCGCACCACCTCCTGCTCGGCCTCGACCAACCGCGCCTTCTCGGCCGCGATCTTGCGGGCCTCCTCGGCGGCCGCTTCAGCCACGGCACGGTTGGCGTGCGCGTCTGCCGCCGCCTTGTACGCCAGATGGACTCCGATCATCGGAAGTGCCAGCAGCAAGGCTGTGGCAGCACCTTGTCTGGCGAGGATGACCGCGACCGGTGCCATCCCAACCAGGAGCGCCTCGGGCAGCGCGGCGAGCCCGATCGGGTCGAGGATCTGAGGAGCGAGCGGCGCTCCTTGGCGAAGTGCGATTACGATCCTGACCAGGATTCGATTGGCGGCGAAGAAGGCCATGCCCGTAAGGAGCAACGCCACCAAGCCCCGGATGGAGAGCTGCCACTCAGCGCCACTGCCCACCAACTCAACGACGGCGCTGGCCGCAGCCAGCGCGAGGACGTACTGCGCAGCGTTGAACAGCGTCCGCATGAGCGCCTTACGGCGTAGCAGATCCGCGATGATGGAGCCGGCTAAGACGACAAGTGCGGCTGGCCCGAGCCCCCACCCCAAGAGCAGCGCCACCGTGAACGTGGTGGAGGTCGTGAATTCCTCGACCTGCCCACGCCGCAGGATGAAGATGGGCCGGACCTCACCCACCGTGAACAACACAGCAAGCAGCCAAAAGGCGGCTGGGGCGCGCTGTACGTCGGCGAGGCCACCACGAGCGGCGAGCAGGTAGACGACTAGTGCGCCCGCCGTTATGACAGCACCGACGTAGCTGTGGAACGACCAGCGGTGGGGACGACCGGTCATTGCCCTCGATCTCGCGAGTCAGGACAGGGAGGGCCATAGCAGACCACTTCGCCCCGGGTCTTGTCGAGTCCCGGGGCGAAGGCGGCAAATCAGTAAACCGTCGCTACCACTTCTGTCCGGCGCCCAGCGCAGCGGCGAGCGCACCAAACGTGGCGAGCAGCAATGCGGCACGAACGTACCGACGCTTGAGGAAGGCCACGACCCTTCACCTCCTCGTTGTGATGCACGTGCGACCGGGGACCGGGCTGAAGTCGCGACCCGACAGTTTCTTGGGCGAGGAGGATCTGAAGGCCCCCCGGCATTGCCAGATTATATCAAACCCGCACAAGCGACTCAACCAGTCGGGCGTATCAAACTTGGTAAGACGCTTGAAGCGCTCCTACCTCGCTCACCTCATGCATTCTTCGTAGATATAGCCTACATCATAGGAACTAGGGCTGATTCTCCGAACGGTATTTGCCCACCTGGACCGCCCCGAAACGGGCGCGATCCCCGTAGGGGCAAGCGGCACGGCTGTCGCGGGCGTGATAAAGAATCCACCTCATGTCGTTCTACGCCGACCTTCACATCCACTCGAGGTTCTCAAGGGCGACCAGCCGGGACCTCGACCTCGAACAACTTGCCTGGTGGGGACGCCGCAAGGGCCTCTCGATCCTGGGCACCGGGGACTTCACCCACCCGGCGTGGCACCAGCACCTGCGCGAGGAGCTGGTGCCGGCCGAGCCCGGGCTGTACCGGCTGCGCCCCGACCTGGACGCCGCGGTCACGCAGCGGCTGCCCGGCTCG